>NZ_LZKV01000171.1:0-9061 GCF_001672995.1 Mycobacterium sp. 1482292.6
GATCGTGGACTCGGTGCCCGCGCCGCCGGGAATCAAGGCCTACGTCACCGGCGCGGGCCCGCTGTTCGCCGATCAGTCCCACGCGGGTGAGAAGGGCGTCGCGAAGGTCACGCTCGTCACCTTCCTGGTGATCATCGTGATGCTGCTGTTCGTCTACCGGTCGATCAGCATCGTCCTGATCATGCTGGCCATGGTGTTCATCGAGCTGGCAGCGGCCCGCGGTGTCGTCGCGACGCTCGGTAACTACGGCGTCATGGGGCTGTCGACGTTCGCCAACAACATGCTGGTGCTGATGGCGATCGCCGCCGGGACGGATTACGCGATCTTCGTGGTCGGCCGCTATCACGAGGCCCGCGGGCTGGGCGAGACCCGCGAACAAGCGTTCTACACCATGTTCCACAGCACCGCGCATGTCGTGCTCGGATCGGGCCTGACCATCGCCGGCGCGATGTACTGCCTGAGCTTCTGCCGGCTGCCGTACTTCCAGTCGCTGGGGGTGCCGTGCGCGGTCGGCATGCTGGTCGCGGTGCTGGCGGCTTTGACGCTGGCTCCGGCAATACTGACGGTTGCGTCGTTCTTCAAGCTCATGGATCCAAAGCGCACGCTGCAGACCCGGGGCTGGCGTCGCATGGGCACCGTGGTAGTCCGCTGGCCCGCACCGGTTCTCGCGGTGACCGTCGCGATCGCGCTGGTTGGTCTGCTCGCTCTGCCCGGTTACAAGACCGACTACGACAACCGCCACTTCCTGCCGGCGGACACCCCGGCCAACGTCGGTTATGCCGCCGCGGACCGGCACTTCGACCAGGCTCGGCTCAACCCTGAGCTGTTGATGATCGAGACCGATCACGACCTGCGTAATCCGGCCGACTTCATCGTCCTGGACAAGGTCGCCAAGGCGGTCTTCCACATCCCCGGTATCGGCCGGGTGCAGACCATCACCCGGCCGCTGGGCACGCCACTCGACCACAGCACCCTCGGATTCCAGATGGGTGCGCAGGCCGCAGGGCGAATCCAGACCCAGCACTATCAGGACGAGCAGGCGGCAAACCTGCTCAAGCAAGCCGACGAGCTGCACAAGACGATGGCAACCCTGCATGAGCAGATGCAGGTGACCCAGGATCTCAGCAACACGACGCACGAAACCACCAGGCTCACCAAGGAAACCGTGCAGATCACCGAGAGGTTGCGCGACGACATCGCCAACTTCGACGACTTCCTGCGGCCGATCCGTAGCTACTTCTACTGGGAGAAGCACTGTTACGACATCCCGGTCTGCTGGGCACTCCGGTCGGTCTTCAACGCGCTCGACGGCATCGACCAGGTGGCTGAGAACATCGTGAACCTCAGCGCGAACCTGGACAAGCTGGACAAGATTCAGCCGAAACTGGTCGCGCTGATACCGCCGCAGATCGAGAGCCAGCAGCGCAACCTCGACACCATCATGTCGAACTATGCGATCACGCAGGGTCTTAACGAACAGGCGAGAGCGCAGTCCGACAACGCCACCGCGCAAGGCGACGCCTTCGACAAAGCGAAAAACGACGACACGTTCTACCTCCCGCCGGAGGCGTTCAAGAGCCCGGATTTCGCGCGAGGTCTCAAACAGTTCATCTCGCCGAACGGGCACGCCGTCCGGCTGATCATCTCCCACGAAGGCGACCCGGCGACTCCTGAAGGCATCAACCACATCGAACCGATCAAGCAGGCCGTGCACGAGGCGATCAAGGGCACTCCCTGGGAAGGCGCCAAGGTCTACCTCGGCGGCACCGCCGCGACGTACAAGGACATGCACGACGGCTCCAACATCGACCTGATGATCGCCGGAATCGCCGCGGCCACTTTGATTTTCATCATCATGCTGGTGATCACCCGAAGCGTCGTGGCGGCCTTCGTGATCGTCGGTACCGTGTTGCTGTCGCTGGGCGCCTCATTCGGACTCTCCGTGCTCTTGTGGCAGTACATCCTGGGCATGAAGTTGCACTGGATGGTGCTGGCGATGGCGGTCATCCTGCTGCTGGCGGTCGGCTCGGACTACAACCTGCTGCTGATATCGCGGTTCAAAGAGGAAATCCACGCCGGGCTCAAGACGGGGACGATCCGCGCCATGGCCGGTTCCGGCTCGGTGGTGACCTCCGCCGGTCTGGTCTTTGCCGCCACCATGGCCACGTTCATGTTCAGCCCGCTGCTGGTGATGGCCCAGGTGGGTACGACGATCGCGCTGGGTCTGCTCTTCGACACCTTGATCGTGCGGTCGTTCATGACACCTTCGCTGGCCACCCTGCTCGGCCGCTGGTTCTGGTGGCCGCAGCACGTGCGTCCCCGGCCGGCCAGCACCATGCTGCGACCGTACGGACCGCGTCCCGCGGTGCGCGAGTTGATCCTCAACGACGTCGACGAGCACCCGCCGGGCGGAGTGGTACAACCGCGCTGATCTTCACGCACGCGAACACCGACCGGTGGCGCGACGACCGCGCTACTGACGGAGCTGGGTCACGCGTAAGGCGTGACTGAGCTGGCGTACCGGTACGCCGCAGGTCAGGCAGTAGGCGTGCGGGCTGGACCTGATCTGGTCCACCTGCCGCAGCACCTCGATCTGCAGGTCGCGCAGGCAGCAGGTGCAGACGATGCCGACGATGTTGCCGAGCGGGTCCGCGCCGGGCCGGTTGCAGCCGTCCACGGCGTGGCGGTGCACGACGTGGGTGGCGCGGCTGGTGCAGCCGACGTCGGCCTGGCAGGTGAGGTCGTGCCAATCGAGCTGCGCCAGGATGTCGGCGACGTCGTCGCGATGGGACCCGCCCCGGGGTGGCTGAGCGTCTGTGCTGTGCATGGCACGACTATCCCGCGGCGGCGCGCAACGCACCATCCGGTCAACGGGTGATTGCGATGTCCCCCGATCGGGGGACGAACAACGTCGAACCCTAGCCTTGGGGGTCGACCCGGCCCTTGACAGGCCCTGGCCATCCGGGCGGGCCAGTGGGCTCGGCCCAGTCCCAGACTGACATGTCGCCGGGCGGGTACTGGTTGCAGATGTCGGTGGCCTTGGCCACGACGCCCTTGTTGTTCCAGAAGATCTTCATGTGGTTGGGCCAGGCCACCCACAGCGGATCGGACACGGGCGCATAGAAGTTCTCGGAGTAGTTCCGGCGGTCCTCCGGTGACAGCGAGTAGAACCAGTGCGCCTTGTCGATGGTCGCCTGCTGGACGTTCGGGTGGTTGTCGAAGTCGATCATGTAGCGCTGGTAATACACCGGGCTGGTGTCCCGGGAGGCCGCCAGGATCTGCTCGGCGTCGCACGTGGTGTTGATCATCCGGCGGGGGATCGGGAAGTCCTCCGTGGAGTCGGCTACCGCGGTCGACGGGAAGATCGCAGCGGTAACACCCAGAGCAAGGAACACGGCGCCTGCACGCAGGCCAGAACTCAGCCGAGACATAGCCGTTACGGTAGCACTTTTTGGCCCGCCGGGAACAGTTCCCAGCTCACTGCCAGGATTTGGCTAGTGCATCTCAGTATCAGTCGCGATCAGGGACGATGACGTGCTTTGGATCGGGCCGCAGCTCCGGCGGGGCCTGACTGTAGTCGCCGAAGGGGCCGTCGCGGCGCTCGATCGCCGCGCGCACGCCGTCGGCCTCGGCGGTCTTGATGAAGGCCAGCGCGTCTGGGGTGTTGCGCATCAGGCCGTCGAGAATGCCGCCGAGCGTCTGGGTGGACGCCAGCCCCATGTTCTCGTAGGCCTGGTTGACGATCAGCTTTTGGGCCTGCAGCTGCGACAACGGGATCTGCGAAAGCTCGGCGGCGATCTCGGCGACGCGGGCCTCCAGCCGCTCGAATGGCACCGCCTCGTTGATCAACTCGATCTCGGCGGCCTGCACGCCGGTCAGCGGCCGGCCGGTCAGCGAGTGCCACTTGGCCTTGGCCAGGCTCAGCCGGTAGAGCCACATCCCGGTCAGATACGCGCCCCACATCCTGCTGTAGGGCGTGCCGATCACCGCGTCCTCGCTGGCGATGACGAGGTCGGCGCACAACGCGTAGTCGCTGGCCCCGCCCACGCACCAGCCGTGTACCTGGGCGATCACCGGCTTGGACGCCCGCCAGATGGCCATGAATTTCTGGGTCGGGCCGGTCTCGCGGGCGCTGACCATCGCGAAATCCTTGCCCGGATCCCATTTCCCGTCGGTCATCATGGCCTCGCCCCAGTGCTGGAAGCCGCCGCCGAAGTCGTAGCCGCCGGAGAACGCCCGGCCCGCACCGCGCAGCACGATGACCTTGATGTCTTGATCGCGCTCGGCCAGCCCGATGGCGGCCTCGATCTCGTCGGGCATCGGCGGCACGATCGTGTTGAGCTGGTCCGGGCGGTTCAGCGTGATGGTGGCGACCGGGCCGGCCGTCCGGTACAGCAGCGTCTCGAAGTCACGGGTCGGCATAGCGTCCTTACGGGTCGGGCTGACGGTTCTCCGGCGAGGACGCGTAGATTCGCCCGCCGATCTTCAAATACGGCGTGGTGAGGTAGGCCGAAAAGGCGACGATGGCGGAAAACACCGCCGCCGCGAGCACGCCGTTCGGCCAGAGTTGCCCCGTCCCGACCGCAAAGCAGACGATGCCGATGGCCGCGGTCGCCCAGTAGAACCGCCGGCCGGCGCGACGGTGTTTGACGAAGCGATAGCGCGCCTGTGCCGCCGAGGCCAGGATGAAGATCAATCCCGTCGCCAGCAGGGTGAGTTCGATGCGTTGGATCGCGGACACGTCGACGATCCTATGGCCGCGTCCGCGGTTCGGTATCGAATGCTGCGACCTTTCTCGGCGTCGTGCTCTGCGGCGCTCACGGATGCGGATTCATCGATGATCTCGCGGGTATCAGTGGGAAACATGTTGGCGTGTCACGGGAGCAGGTGAGGGGATGCCTGGTACGGCCGGCCCCGCGCGGCCACGGCGGGAAAGCGGCTTGCGGCGGTCGCTGCAGGAATTCCTGGCCGTGCCGCTGGTGATGATCTTGGGGTTCATCGTGCTGGCGGTCGTCACCAGCGTGTTGGACCGCACCGATATCGGGTGGCTGCAGCCGGTTCAGCAGGCTCTCGCCAAAGTGGCGCCGCCGCAACAGAACCAGTCGATGTTGCGCACCGTTGCGCCGGGCGTGCTCACCTTGATGACCATCACGTTCTTTCTGCTTTTGACGCTGGTGAACCGGATGGCCGATGTCTTCACGTGGGTGGTCGTCGAGCAATTTCTCAGTCGCCGCGCCCACAAGGCCTTCTTCGGATACTTCGCCGGGCTCTCCACGTACTACGTGATCGTGCTGACGTTGGCCGATCCGCAACGAGCCGTGTTTTCCACCGTCGTCGCGCTGATCTTGAGCGTGCTCGCGCTGGTGGGGCTGGTGGTCTTCGGCTACCTGGTTCTCGACCAGCTGCGTCCGCCCTCGGTGGTCGAACGCATCGTGCAGCTCACCGTCGCCACCCGTGCCGAGCAGTCGGCGTGGTTGCGGCGGCTGCGGGACAAACCTCAACTCGAGCGGCTGCCCACCACCATCGTTCGGTCGGAGTGCAGCGGCTATCTCGTCGACATCGACGTGGACAGCCTTGGTCGGGCTCTCGAATCAACCAGCGGCGCAGTCGAAGTCGAGTTTTGCGTCAGGCTGGGTAGCCACATGGTCGAAGGATCGGCACTCGCCGGGGTGCGTGCCGAGCGTCAGGCCGACCGGGAACGGCTGGCCGGGGCGGTTTATGACGCGTTGCGCTGCGGCCGTGAGCGACAACTCAACCGGGAACCGGTTTACGGGGTGCATCAGCTCTCGAGCATCGGATGGGCGTCGGCTACACAGCGCGATCCGGAAGCGGCCTTGGTGACGATAGACGGATTGCACACCCTGTTGGCGCACTGGGTGCACCGATCGCCGTCATCCGGTGGAACGCAGCCCGACGACGAACCGCTGCCGGTCGTTTACCGTGACACCGCGATTCCGGAAGTGTTGTCCGCACTTTCGAGCATCGCGGTGGGTGCCGCCCAGGGCGGGCAACACCAGACCTGCGCCCAGGTTTTCAACGTCTTCGCCATGGCCCTTCCGGACCTTCCCGCGGAGTACCAACGCATGGTGACGGCACAACTGCGCCACGCGTTGCCTGGCGCCGCCAGGCATCCCCTGACCAATGAGATGGAGCGAGCGCTCACCGCGTTGGGCCGTGCGCTGTCGGACAATGGTCAGGCCGGCGCGGCGGCGGAAGTCGCCCGCCTCGGCTCACGGTTGGGCAATCAGCAGTCCGAGGGCTGACAGCAAGACCATTCAGCTCAAGTGCCCAGCATCTGCCATAGAAACGAGTAGGTCAGCGCGGACTTGAACGCCACCTGCTCGTTGTCCGCCGCGCCGGCGTGCCCGCCCTCGATGTTCTCGTAGTAGAAGACCTGATGACCGGCGGCCTCGAGTGCTGCCGTCATCTTGCGGGCATGCCCCGGGTGCACCCGGTCATCGCGGGTGGAGGTGGTCATCAGCACCGGTGGGTAGCGGCGCGTCGCCGAAATGTTTTGGTATGGCGAGTATTCGGAGATGAATGCCCAGTCGTCGGGGTTGTCGGGGTCGCCGTACTCGGCGACCCAGGAGGCGCCGGCCAGCAGCAGGTGGTAGCGCTTCATGTCCAGCAGGGGCACGCTGCACACCAGCGCCCCGAACCGCTCGGGGTACTGCGTCAGCATGATGCCCATCAGCAGGCCCCCGTTGCTGCCGCCCTGCGCCCCGAGCTGCTCGACCGTGGTGATGCCGCGATCCACCAAATCGGTTGCGACGGCGGCGAAGTCCTCGGCCACCTTGTGCCGGCCCTCCCGCATCGCCTGGGTGTGCCAGCCGGGACCGTATTCGCCCCCGCCGCGAATGTTGGCCAGGACGTAGGTGCCGCCACGGGCCAGCCACAGCCGGCCCAGCACGCCGCTGTAGCCCGGCGTGTTCGACGATTCGAAGCCGCCGTAGCCGTACAGCAGGGTGGGCGCCGGCCCGTCGGCGGCCTGCGGACCGCCGGGCCGCACCACGAAGTAGGGGATCGACGTGCCGTCCTGTGACGTGACGAAGTTCTGTGTCACCGAGATGTTTTCGGCGTCGAAGAAGGCCGGCGCGGACTTGATCTGCTCGAGCCGGCCGTCGTCGGTTCCGCGCATCAGCCGTGACGGCGAGTCGAATCCGCTGGAATCCAAAAAGAATTCGTCGCCGGTGTCGTCGGCGGAGACGACGACGGTATTGGTCGCGGCGGGAATCCCGGCCACCGGCTCGCGTCGCCAGTCGCCTTGTGACGATCGCAAGCGCGGCGGAGCCGGGCGCAGCGGGTCGTCACGCGATGGCGGCGTGACGATCTCCACGCGGCTGGCCACGTCGGCGAGTGTGACGATCAGCAGCCGGTGCTTGGTCCACGTGTAGTGGTTGAGCGCGGTGTGCTCGTCGGGTTCGAACACCACCTGCAATTGCGCTGTGCCGGCGAGGAATTCCTCGTAATTCGCGGCCAGCAGCGAGCCGGCGGTATAGCTGGACTCGCCCAACGACCAGTCGCTGCGCAGTTCGATCAACAGCCACTCGCGGTGCAGGCTCACGCTGGCGTCGGTGGGCGCGTCGATGCGGATCAGTTCCGACCCGCGCAACTCGTAGACCTCTTCGTTCCAGAAGTCCAAGGCCCGGCCGATCAGGGTGCGTTCGAACCCGGGGATCCGGGTGGCGCTGGCCACCACGTTGACGTCGGAGCGAGATCCCTCGAAGACCGTCTCGGCGTCGGCGAGGGGAGTGCCGCGGCGCCATCGTTTGACCACCCGTGGATAGCCGGAGTCGGTCAGCGAATCCTCGCCGAAGTCGGTGCCGACCAGCACGGTGTCCGGATCGGCCCAGCTCACCTGCGACTTGGCCTCGGGTAGCGCGAACCCGTCGACGAATTTCCTTGTTTCCATGTCGAATTCGCGCACGATGGAGGCGTCGGAGCCGCCGCGGGAGAGGCTGACCAACGCGCGGGTGTATTCCGGGTAGATGACGCCGGCGCCGGCCCACACCCACTTCTCGCCGTCGGCCCGACCCAGTTCGTCGACGTCGATCAGCACGTCCCACTCCGGGGAGTCGGTGCGGTAGCTGTCCAGGGTGGTGCGCCGCCACAGCCCGCGGGGGTTGGCCGCGTCGCGCCAGAAGTTGTAGAGGTACTCGCCGCGGCGGACCACGTAGGGGATGCGGGCATCGGTGTCGAGCACCTCGAGCGCCTCGATGCGCATCCGCTCGAAATTCTCGTCGCGAAAGCGCGCCAGTGTCGGCTCGTTACGCGCCCGCACCCAGTCCAGCGCCTCGTCACCGGTGACGTCCTCGAGCCACAGGTATGGGTCCTCAGTCATGCCGCCATTCTTACGGCCGCAGGACGCGGGCCCTTACGTCGCCCTCGTAACCATCGCGGCCCACGGGATCTCGAGGGCGCCGTCGCGCTGGTAGGGCGTCAGCGACGGTGCGAGGGTCGCGCGGATCGCGTCGATCTGCGCGGGGTCCAGGGAGGCCACCAGTTCCACCACCGGGCCGGCGAGCCCGGTCACATGCGCCCAGTGCTCGTCCGGGCTGTCGAAACGCATGACCCCGGTGATCTCTTCGACGGCGACGTCCTCGAACCCGCCCGCATCGGCCAGGGCCCGGTTGCTTTCGGGGGTGGCGAGGGAGAAAGGACCGCCTGGGGCGAACGGGTCACCGGGCGGCGTGACCCCGTTCTGCAGCATCGCGACCACCACGTGGAAGAGCCACGGGTTGCGGTCCGGCGGTCCCCATGTCGCGTAGGCGAACCGACCGCCGGGCCGCAAGACCCGCCGGACCTCCGCGACCGCCCTCTGCTGCCCCGGCATGAGCATCAGCCCGAAGCGCGAAAGCACCCCGTCGATGCTGGCGTCCGGCAGATCGAGCCGTTCGGCGTCGAGTTCGCGACATTCGACGTTGTGCAGGCCCCGCTCGTCGGCCCCGCGACGCGCTGCCGCCACCATCTCGGGCGCAAAATCGCTGGAGATCAGGCGGCCCGTGGGACCGAGCCGGTCCGCGACGAGAAAGCCGGTCTCGCCTGGGCCCGCGGCCACCTC
>NZ_LZKV01000172.1:0-8620 GCF_001672995.1 Mycobacterium sp. 1482292.6
GGGGCGCGCCCCGTGCTGCGGATCGACGGCCTGGACCTGTCCGGCTACGACGCCGCGGCGATCACCGACGCCGACCGTCTGGCGCCGCTGACCGCTCGCGACAGCGCCTACGCGATCTTCACGTCGGGCTCGACCGGCGCCCCCAAAGGCGTGCTGGTCAGCCACGCCGGCTTGCTGGGATGGGCTGCGGCGCAATGCGAAGCGTCCGAGTTGGACACCGACACCCGGGTGCTGATGGTAGCCTCGCCGACCTTCGACGCGTCGGTCGGCGTCGGTGATCGCCGCGGCGTCGTAGCCGGACAGGTCCAGGCCGTCGATCCGCAGCACGGGGCGCGCCCCGGCGCCGGCGGCCTCGTCGGCGCCACGCGTCAACACGCACACCGCGCCGATGGCGTCCAGCACCGCGGCGACCCGCTCGACCGGATGATCCAGGTCCACCGGCGCGTGGATGCCGCCCGCCTTGACCACGGCCCACCAGGCGACCACCAGTTCCGCGGACCGGCCCACCGCGACGCCCACGGCGCGCTCCGGGCCCACACCCGCGTCAATCAGCTTGCGCGCCAACCGCGTCGACCACTCGTCGAGTTCGCGGTAGGACAGTTCCCGCGCACCGTCGACCACCGCCGGCGCGTCCGGGGCGACCGACAGGGCCGCGGCCAGCAGCTGCGGCGCCACCCCGACCGGCCCGGTGGCACCGGCGCCCGACAGCCGCGTCAGCACCAGCTCGCGCTCGGCGCGGTCCAGCAGTTCGACCTCCGAGAGCCGCCGGGTGGGATCGCTGGTCATCGCCACCAACACACGCTGGAATCGGTCCAGCAGCGAGGCGATGCCGGCGGGGTCGAACACGTCGGCGTCGTATTCGACGTGCAGCCCGAGTTCGCGACCGGGCAGGGCCTCGACGGTCAGTGGGTAGTGGTTGTACTCCCGGTTGGTGAACTCGGCGATGGCCAGCCCATCGGGGCCCAGCGTCATGCCGCTCTCGACGGGGTAGTTCTCGTAGACGAACAGCGTGTCGAAGAGTTGATCGTGACCCGTGACGCGGTGAATTTCGCTGAGCGCGAGGTGCTGGTGCTCGAGCGCGTCGTTGTGGCTGCTCTGCAACTGGGCCAACAGGTCTGCGGTGGTGGTGCTCGCGCGGATGTCGGCGCGTACCGGCACCGTGTTGATCAGCAGCCCCACCATCTGTTCGGCGTCGTCGACCTCCAGTTGGCCGACGCGCGATCGCGGGGTGCCGAAGACGACGTCGTGCTGGCCGGTCAGGGAGGTCAGCACCACGGCCCAGGCCGCCTGCAGGACAGTGCTGACGGTGGTGTGGCAGGAGCGCGCCAGGTCGGTCAGGGCCTCGGTGATTTGCTCAGGCACACAGGACTTTTCGAAACCGCGGTCGCCTTGGCCCAGCCGGTCCTGCGGTCCGACCAGGGTGGGTGTTTCGAAGCCGGACAGCAGCTGGCCCCAGGCGTCCCGGGCGGCGTCGAGGTCTCGATCGGCCAGCCAGGTGAGGAATGCCCGGTAGGAGCCGGCGGCGGGCAGCCGCTGGCCGTAGTAGCTCGTGAAGATTTCCCGCAGCAGGATCGGCAGCGACCAGCCGTCGAGCAGGATGTGATGGTTGGTCAGCACGAACCGGTGCCGGCCGGCCGCAGTGCGGATCAGCGCCACACGGAACGCGGCCTGCCCCGACAGGTCGCGCACCGCCGCGCGCTCGGCGGCGCACAGCTGCTCGATCCGCCGGTCGGCGTCGGTACCGTCCAGATCGAGGTACTGCCACTGCACCACCGGATCGGCGGGGATGATCTGGACCGGCTCGTCGTAGCGGTCGCAGAACAGCGCCGCCAGGTGTGGATGCCGGTTGACGACGGTGTGCACGGCGTCGCGCAGGCGGTCGGGGTCAAGCGGCCCGGTGAGGGTGAAGTCGAGCTGCACGGCGTACATGTCGTCGCTGCCCTGCGCGGTGCTGGAGTGAAAGAGCAGTCCCTGTTGCAGCGGGGTCAGCGGCAGGATGTCGGCGATGTGGTGCTGGGTCGCCAGCTCGTCGATCTCGTGCTGGCTCAGCCGGGCCGGCGCGATGTCGGACGGGGTCAGGCCGCCGCCGCCGGCGCGCACATGCGCGCACACGCCGGCCAGGGCCTCGAACCACAGCCGGCTCAACCGGGTGATCTGTGCCGTATCGAGAACCGATGGCGCCCAAGTCCATTCGGCGTGCAGGTGGGGTCCGGTGCCGGTGTCGATGGTGCCGGCGTTGAGCTCGACGGTGTGCATCAGCGGCATCGGCACCGCCGCGGCGGCCCCGATCAGGGACAGGCCCTCCTGGCTGATGCGCCAGCCCTCGCCCGCCGAATCAGACGCCGCGCCTTGGCGTCCCAGGTAGTTGAAGGCGATCGACGGGTCGGGGCCGGCCAGCTCGACCTCGGTGTTGAGGTAGCGCAGCAATCCGTAGGTCAGCGGATCCGGCAGGGCGCGCAGCTGCTCTTTGGCGTGTTTGATCACCGCGCCCAGCGCGGGGTCACCGGCCACCACCTGGGCCCACTCGAGCCCGGCCACGCCCAGTGCCACCGGGTATTTGGTGGTGAACCAACCGACGGTGCGGGACAGGTCGATGTCCGCGGCCAGTTCCTCGTGCCGCCCGTGGCCCTCGACGTCGATGCCGATCGCGTCGGCGCCACCCAGGAATTCCGCCCAGGCCAGGCCGAACGCGATCAGCAGGATGTCCTGGATGCCGGCGTGGAACGCGGTCGGCACGTCGCCGATCAGCGCGCCGGTCGTCTCGGCATCCAGTTCCACCGACAACCGCCCGGCTGAGGCGTAGGTATCCACCTCGGGGCTGGCCGCCGGCAGCGCGGGGGGCGTGGCGGTCACCTTCTTCCAGGCACCCAGCTTGCTGACGACCTCGGGGCGATGCGCGTGCTCGGCCAGCACCGCCGACCACCGGGCGAACGACGTTCCCGCCGGCGCCAGCTCCACCGGCTGCCCCGCGCTGTGCAGCGCCCAGGCAATGTTGAGGTCTTCCAACAGGATCCACCACGACACGGCGTCGACGGCCAGGTGGTGAATGATCACGGCCAACTGGCCGGTGGCCTCGAGCCACAGCGCGCTCAGCATCACCCCGGCGGCCGGCTCCAGCCGAGCCCGCGCGTCGGCCAGCGCCTCGTCGGACAGCTCGTCCACCGATCGCAGGCAGTCCTGCGCCCGCACCGACCCGGGCTCGGGCACCCGCAGCGACCAACCGCCAGCCTCGTCGTCATCGACGCGCAGCCGCAGCATGGCGTGCCGATCCACCAAGGCCTGCAACACGATTGCGACGTCGGCCTCGGTCACCCCGGCCGGGGCCTGGACCATGACGGTCTGGTTGAACTGATCGATCGGGCCGCCGGCGCATTCGATGTCGCGCAGCCACCGCATGATCGGGGTGGCCAGCACCGGGCCGACGCCCTCGTCGACGACCTCGGCGGCCCCGTCGCTGACGCCGGCCACCCGGGCCAGCCGGGCCACGGTCTGTTCGACGAAGACGTCTCGTGGCCGGCACGTCAGGCCGGCGGCGCGCGCTCGCGCCACGACTTGCAGCGACAGGATGCTGTCGCCGCCCAGTTCGAAGAACGACTCGTCCACACCGACCCGCTGCACGCCGAGCACCTCGGCGTAGATGCCCGCCAGGATTTCCTCGACGGCGTTGCTCGGCGCGCGATACTCGCCCGTGCTGTATTCGGGCACCGGCAGAGCGCGGGTGTCCAGCTTGCCGTTGGCCGTGAGCGGCAGCGCGTCCAGGCCGACCACCGCAGCCGGCACCAGGTGCGCCGGGAGCCGGTCGGCCAGCGCGGTGCGCGCCTCGGCCGGGTCGGCGGTCCCGGTGACGTAGCCGACCAGACGTTTGTCGCCGGGCCGGTCCTCGCGGACGATCACCACGGCCTGCTCGACACCGTCGAGTGCGGCCAGCGCGGCCTGGACCTCGCCGAGTTCGATGCGGTAGCCGCGGATCTTGACCTGCTCGTCGGCCCGGCCCAGGTAGCGCAGCTGACCGTCGGCATCCCAGCACGCGAGGTCGCCGGTGCGGTACATCCGGGCGCCCGGCGCGCCGAACGGGCACGCCACGAACCGCGACGCCGTCAGCCCGGCCCGGCCCACATACCCGGCGGCCACCCCGTCACCGGCCACATACAGCTCACCGATGACGCCCGGTGGGAGCGGACGCATCCAGCCGTCGAGCACGAACAGGGCGGCGCCGTCCACCGGGGACCCGATCGGCGGAATGCCGGATCCCGGCCGCAGCGGGGCGCTGATCGCCACACACATGGTGGTCTCGGTCGGGCCGTAGGCGTTGACCATCACCCGGCCGGGCGCCCACTGGTCCACCACCTCGGCCGGGCAGGCCTCGCCGACCACCGCCAGCGCCACCGACTCCAGCCCCTTCGGCGACAGCATCGCCACCGCCGACGGGGTCTGCGTTAAGACGCTGACTTTCTCGCCCACCAGCACGTCGTGAAACTCGTCGGGGGAACGGGTTACGTCTTCGGACACCACCACCAGGCGGCCGCCGCGCAGCAGCGCGCCGAAGATCTCCCAGACCGACACGTCGAAGGCATACGAGTGGCACTGCGACCACACGCCGGCGGCGGGCAGGCCCGCGTCCAGCGAACCGATCAGCTGCGTCACGTTGCGATGAGTCACCGCAACGCCTTTGGGGACGCCCGTGGTGCCCGAGGTGTAGATCAGGTAGGCGATATCGGCCGGGTCGGGCACCGACAGCGCCGTCGCGGGCCGGGCGTCGATGCGCGGATCGTTGACGTCGACGACGGTAGTGCCGAGGCCGTCGAACCGCTGCGCCAGATCGGCGGTCGTCACCACGGCGACCGGCTGCGCGTCGGCAAGCATGAATTCGATCCGCGTCCCCGGCGACGACGGGTCGATCGGCAGGTAGGCCGCCCCGGTCTTGAGCACCGCGAGGATGCTCGCGACCGCCTCGGCGGACCGCGAAAACATCAGCGCCACAGTCTGTCCCGGGCCAGCGCCGTGGGCCACCAGGTGATGCGCCAACCGGTTCGACGCCGCATCGAGTTCGCGGTAAGTCACCGATGCGCCCTCGCACGCCAGCGCCACCGCCTGCGGCGCCCGGCTCACCTGCGCGGCGAACAACTCGGGCACCGACATCGGCGCGGTCGCCGGATCGGTCAAAACCGCTGTGTTGCCAACCTCTTTCAACCGGGCACGTTCGTCGGCATGCAGCACGTCCAACGACGACAACTGCCGGTCCGGACCGGCGGCGATGGTCGCCAGAATCCGCTGCAGCCGCTCCCCCAGATCCGAGACGTCGAAGTTGGCGAAGGGTTGCCCGGTGCCGACCGTGCTCAGGAACTGCTGATCGCCGAATCCGAGGAAAAACAGCCCGAAATGGCCCACCGGGCCGAAGCTGGTGTACTTCGCGGTCGCCGGGACGTCGCCCAGGCTGAGCGTGAGGCGCGCCGGCACGAAGTTGACGACGACGCGGTTGGGCGCCTGCCTGGGTCCGTTGAAGTGGCCTTCGCCGTCCAGCGTGCGCGTCGGAAACTGCTGATGCCGCAACGTTTCTCGTGACCGCGCATCGACCTGACGGCAGAAGTCGGCGAACGTCGTGTCCGGCGCAGCCTTCAGCACCAGCGGCACCACCCCGGCGAGCATGCCGGGATGCGTCTTGGACTCCGGATCGACTCGCCTGCTGACCGGGAAGTCGAGCACGACCTCGTCCGAGCCGTCGGCCGACCAACCGCGGACCAGCAGTGCGCACGCCGCCGTGAGCACCGAGGACCGGCGGATGCGCAGCGCCTTGGACAGCTCCTTGACCTTACCGATGACGGCCTCGTCCAATTGGACTGGCGGAGAAGGCGAATACGGGTCCCGCCCATCGTCGGTGACCGTCGACGGGTAGTCCGCCCCGGCGCCCGATGGCCGGTGAGCGGCCCAATATTCCTGATCCTCAAGGAAGTTGGGAGACTTCTCGTACTCCAGCTCGCCGCTGGCGAGGTCGTGCAGCGACCCGAAGAAGGCGGGCGGAATCGGTTTCCCGGACGCAAGCGCGGAGTAGATCGCCGCGATCCGCCGGCCCACCAGGGCGATGCCCATCCCATCGATGGCGATGTGATGGCAGGTGGTGAACCAGTAGTACTCGTCGGGCGCGGTCCGGAACAGCGCGAACTTGATCATCGGGCCGGTGAGCGGCATCGGCGTCCGCTGAATCGACGCGGCCGTTTCGCGAACTTCCCGCTCCGGATCGCGTGAGTCAGTCAGGTCATAGAACACCAGATCGACATCGTCGTACTCGACGGCCTTTTGGAAGACCTGGCCGTCCACCTCGAAGAACGAAGCCCGCAGGCTCTCAGCCTCATTGACCACATGTCGCATAGCCTCGTGCAACAAACCGGTGTCGATGGCGCCCTGGATATGGACGAGGACACCCAGCTGCCAAGCCACATCAAAGTAGCCCGTTTGCAGCGCCAGCCAGATGTCGAGCTGACCCCGCGTCACCGGAACAGCCCGGTCAACACGCTCCACTAAACGCCCCCCACCAAGAGTTCGACCCCGAAACCCTTCATACCGACACCGGTCTAATGATCACAAACCGGCGCGGTCAGCGTGTCGCGCAGACTTTTCGCCCGTATATCGGGCCAGGCTTCTTCGATGTAGTGCAGGCATGTGGCGCGGTCGGCTTCCCCAAAAACTACCCTCCAACCGGCGGGAATGACAGCGAAGGTCGGCCAAAGACTGTGCTGTTCTTCATTATTGACCAAGACGAAAAATTGGCCGTTGTCGTCATCGAACGGATTGAGCGACACCGATGGACCCCCTAACACCCGAGACGTAGATTTACCAAGCCGTGCCGCGGATAACCCCGAATATCGTTGCGGCGCTTGAGGATTGATCCGTCAAGCCCGGCCCGTATGTCGATCTGCCCAGGCGCCCGGCGTCAGCGCCGGTGAGCTCGGACGGCGGGGGCGGCGCGACGACATCATGGTCGCGGTGACCATTCCGGCACCTCGCCGACAGATAGCGTTCATCGGCAGTGCACTCCTCATGAGCTACCACTGCGACCGTCGGCGTCGCGATCCACGGAATCGACAATACCCAGCCAATACTGTGCCAAACATATGAATTCCGTTCTTGCATAACCGATCCGCAGTCATACTACTGACGCACCGATTTTTGCTGCTTAGCAAAAGTAACGTGTCATGGGTGCGCCAGGTGCAGCTCCACTTCCCGAACGCGACGCCGGGTGCGATTTCGCTTGTCGACGCTGACCAGCGATCTTTGCCGCCATCCGCGGCCGAAAACCTCGCTTACGCATTCGCAAAATATTTGCCGGTGCGGTCGGCATGCGTCCAGTGCCGGCGCGCGTGACACCTGGACCACCGATTGAGTTCGGGTAGGCGTCCAGCCCGAGCGCTTTCAGCTGCGCGTTTGTGACTCTGCACTGGGGACCCCGGCCAGCAGGACGCGATGTCGCATCCGGCTGCCACCATGCAAAAACGTACGGACGCTTGCTAAAACGCGGCCGGCGGCGTGGCGAACCACTGATGGCGACCCCGGCCGCGCCATAGCTACACAGAGCCGAACCGGCCCACCGTGGCTGCCCCATCGCCTGTCCTCATCATTCGGATGTCGCCGAGTCGAATCCGCGCCTCAAGCCAGCCTCGCACGATTTGCCAGGGGCCGCTCAGCGCCATCCACGCGGGGCCGTAAACAGGCACGTTGTGATTGATGTCACGGCCATCCGGCACGGAAGATGTTCGCCGGTGCTCGGGCGTCGGCCCGGTCCGCTACCTCCGATGCGCGGCTTCGGCGATCCGAGCCGGGCGACGGTTCGGCACGCGGTCCCCTCTCTCACCTGCCGCGCTGTCGTCGAGCGGCCGAGCCCGAATCCGTTGACCACAACCGGGTTTGGCGCACACAGCGGATTCATAGCCGACTTTGCGGCACGCAAATACTCGAGTGCGTACTCGGGGATTGGCGGCGTTTAGACGCCGCCATCGACGGGTAGAGCCCCGAACCATGTGGGGGTCAGTGCTGGGCTTGGGGATCCTGGCTGCGCTCAATCCGGTCCGCCTCGGCCTCGCCTTATTGATGATCTCTCGACCGCGTCCCGGGGCGAGCCTGCTCGCCTACTGGCTCGGCGGATTGACGATATGCATACCCGAGCTGCTTGTCCCGCTGCTGCTGCTGAACTTCACGCCGATGTTCGCACACCTCGCGCACGGTTCGGCGTCCCCGTCGACGAGCTCGGCCCTCGGCAGGATTCAGATCGGCCTCGGTGTGGTCGTCCTGTCGGTCGCCGCACTGATGTCGGTCCGCTTCCTCACCCGCCGACGGACACGCCAACCCGCGCCCGACGCCGACCGCACGCCGGAACTGTCGATGGTCTCGGGTGCACCGATCGCAATGCCGCGGCTGCTGACGCGGGTCCAGGAGGCGCCGGCCGACGACCCCTCCCGATTCCGGCGCCTGCTCGGCCGCGTCCACAGCGCCTGGGAAAGCGGGGCGTCGTGGGTGGCGTGGGTGATCGGCATCATCTCGGTGCCGGTCGACGGCGTCCTGTTCATCGTGGCGATCATCGCGGCCTCGGGTGCATCGGTGAGCGCGCAGGCCGGCGCGTCCGTCGCAT
>NZ_LZKV01000173.1:0-15457 GCF_001672995.1 Mycobacterium sp. 1482292.6
CTGCCGGGGAAGCGAAGGAGCGGCATGCCCACCAGCGAATATCGGGTGAGCGGGATGAGCTGTGGGCACTGCGAGGCCGCCGTCGAGAGCGAGGTGGCCCAGATTCCCGGCGTGCAGGAGGTGGCGGTCAGCGCCGCCACGGGCCGGCTCGTCGTCACCAGCGCACGGCCCATCGACGCGGATGCCGTCCTCGGCGCGGTCGACGAGGCCGGCTATGAGGCCGTCCTGGTCGCATGAGCACGCCCCCACGACAGATCAATCGCACCGCCGCAACCACCCCGTCCCGCATCGAGCTGGAGATCACCGGGATGACCTGCGCCTCGTGCGCGGCCCGGATCGAGAAGAAGCTCAACAAGCTCGACGGCGTCGCGGCGACCGTCAACTACGCCACCGAGAAGGCCGCCGTCACGGCCCCCGCCGGTTACGACCCGCGGATTCTCATCGGCGAGATCGAAAAAGCCGGGTACGCCGCCGCCCTGCCGCGAGGCTCGACACCCGATGACCGGGAGCTGGCCTCGCTGCGCCGGCGGCTGGCCACCGCGATCGTGCTGGCCGGGCCCGTCATCGCCATGGCCATGGTGCCCGCGTGGGATTTCCCGCACTGGCACTGGGTTTCGCTGGCCCTGACCACACCGGTCGTCGTCTGGTGCGGCCGGCCCTTCCACGGGGCCGCCTGGACCAACCTCAAGCACGGCGTCGCCACCATGGACACGCTGGTCTCGCTCGGCACCCTGGCGGCATTCCTGTGGTCGATCTACGCCCTGTTTCTCGGGGCCGCCGACCAACCGGGTATGCAACATGACTTCGAGCTGACCGTCGGGCGCGACGGCGCCCCGTGCCACGTCTACTTCGAGGTCGCCGCGGGTGTGACGTTGTTCGTGCTCGCCGGCCGGTATTTCGAGAAGCGGTCCAAGCGGGCGGCCGGCTCCGCGCTGCGCGAGCTGCTGACACTGGGCGCCAAGGACGTCGCGGTGCTACGCGACGGTGCCGAGACCCGCATCCCGATCGAGCACCTCGCGGTCGGCGACGAGTTCGTCGTGCGTCCCGGGGAACGGATCGCCACCGACGGGATCGTCGTCGCGGGTTCCTCAGCCGTCGACGTCGCCATGCTGACCGGCGAGTCCGTCGCGGTCGAGGTCGGTGCGGGCGACGCGGTCACCGGCGCCACCGTCAACGTCGGCGGCCGGCTCGTGGTGCGCGCCACCGGGGTCGGGGACGACACCCAGCTCGCGCAGATGGCCAGGCTCGTCGAGCGGACGCAATCCGGCAAGGCCCGGGCGCAGCGCCTCGCCGACCGCGTCTCGGGGGTGTTCGTTCCCGTGGTCATCGGCCTCGCGGTGGCGACGCTGGCCGGCTGGCTCGCGGCGGGCTTCTCGCTCACCACCGCGCTGACGGCGGCCGTCGCGGTGCTCATCATCGCCTGCCCATGCGCGCTGGGGTTGGCCACTCCGACCGCCCTGCTGGTCGGCACCGGACGCGCCGCCCAGCTCGGCGTGCTCATCAACGGGCCCGAAGTGCTCGAGGCCACGCGCAGCGTCGACACGATCGTGCTCGACAAGACCGGCACCGTCACCACCGGCAAGATGACCCTGGTCGACGTCATCCCCGGCCCGCAGACCGACCGCAGCACGCTGTTGCGTTACGCCGGGGCCCTGGAAGACGCCTCCGAACATCCCGTCGCGCGGGCCATCGCCCGGGGTGCCGTGGCCCAACTCGGCGCGCTGCCCGCTCCCACCGACTTCACCGGGATCGACGGCGACGGCGTGCAGGGCACGGTCGACGGGCGTGCGGTCGTCGTCGGCCGCGAACGCTTGCTGACCGAACGCGGGATGCACCTCGACGCCGCGCTGTCGGCGGCCAAGGCCCGCGCCGAGGCGGAAGGCAAGACCGCCGTGGTAGTCGGCTGGGACGGCCTGGCCCGCGGCATCCTGGTGGTCGCCGACACGATCAAACCGTCCAGCGCCGAGGCGGTCCGACAGTTCACCCGACTGGGCCTTACGCCGGTGCTGCTGACCGGCGACAACGCGGGCGTCGCCGCCCGCGTCGCCGACGAGCTCGGGATCGCGCAGGTCATCGCCGACGCGACGCCCGCCGACAAGGTCGCCGCGGTGCAACGCCTCCAATCGGAGGGCAAGGTGGTCGCCATGGTCGGCGACGGCGTCAACGACGCCGCGGCGCTGGCCGCCGCCGATCTGGGCCTGGCCATGGGCACCGGCACCGACGTCGCGATCCAGGCCGCCGACCTCACGGTCGTCCGCGGTGACCTGCGGGCCGCTGTGGACGCGATCCGGCTGTCCCGGCGGACGCTGGCCACGATCAAGACGAACCTGCTGTGGGCGTTCGGGTACAACCTCGCCGCCATCCCGCTGGCCGCGCTCGGCATGCTCAACCCGATGTTCGCCGGCGCCGCGATGGCCGTCTCCAGCCTTCTCGTCGTCGGCAACAGCCTGCGGCTGCGCTCGTTCACCAGCGGCGTCGACGACGCATGAGGGCGCCAGCAGGGTCGAGCGGACCTTGCTCGGCCCACACGCTGAAACGGTCGGCTGACGGGCCGCGATCGTATGGGATAGTTGGTCCGGCCGCCGTCTTCGATGACCCCGACCGGCCCTCGGATATTCACCGCACCCCCGCACAGCGATCGATCTAGCGAAGGTCACGACCGTTGGAGCAGTTCTTCGGACAACTGTCCCTGCTGCATGGCTGGTTCCCGCCGGCCGTGCAGGGGCTGGCGCTGCTCGTGCTGCTCGTGGCGATCCAATGGCGTGCCGGGAGCTGGCTCAAGCGGGTGCTGCCGGTCGCGCTGATCGCGGCCGTCGCGGTGACCCTGCTGGCGCGGTGGTACATCACCTCGCTCGGGGTGGCCGGCGACCCGGCACCGACGACGCTGTGGCTTTGGATCGCGATGACCGGTCTGGCCGCCGCGGTCTTCCTGGTGGGGTGGCGGGGCGTCCGCTGGTGGCGTCGCGGGGTGGCGCTGGTGTCGATACCGCTGTGCGTCCTGTGTGCCGGCATGGCGCTGAACGGCTGGGTCGGTTACTTTCCGACCGCGCTCGCCGCGTGGAACCAGCTGACGTCGGTGCCGCTGCCCGACCAGATCGACCGGCTGCGGGTGACCGAGATGCAGATCGCCGGAACCAGGCCGACCAAGGGCGTGGTGGTGCCGGTCGACATCGACGACAATGTCCCCTCTGGCTCGCACTTCGCCCACCGCCGAGAGCTCGTCTACCTGCCACCGGCCTGGTTCAACAGCAATCCGCCGCCGCGGCTGCCGGCGGTCATGATGATCAGCTCCGCCTTCAACACCCCCGCCGACTGGCTGGGCCCGGGCGGCGCGTTCACCGCCATCGACAACTTCGCGGCCGCCCACCACGGCTTTTCCCCGGTGCTGGTGTTCGTCGACCCCACCGGTTCCTTCGACAACGACACCGAGTGTGTCAACGGCCCCCGCGGCAACGCCGCCGATCATCTGACCAAGGACATCGTGCCCTTCATGGTGTCGAACTTCGGCGTCAGCGCCGACCGCGCCAACTGGGGCGTCGCCGGCTGGTCGATGGGCGGTACCTGCGCGGTGGACCTGGCCGTCATGCACCCCGAGTTGTTCAGCGCGTTCGTGGACATCGCGGGTGACCGTGGGCCCAACGGCGGCTCCACAGATCAAACCGTCGCCCGCCTCTTCGGCGGCAACCACGACGCGTGGGCCGCCTTCGACCCGGTCACCGTCATGACGAAGCACGGCCACTACGAAGGCCTGTCGGGATGGTTCGACGTGCCCTCGTCGACGGAGGCGCGCACGGTCGCGCAGGAAGCCAGCCCCACGCTCACCGCGTCCAGCAGCGATCCCGCCGCCAACCCCGAAGGCCAGGACGCCGCGGCGAACTCGCTGTGCGCCGTCGGCACCGCCCACGGCATCGCCTGCGCGGTGGTCACCCAACCGGGCAAGCACGACTGGCCGTTCGCCGCCCAGGCGTTTGCCACGGCACTGCCGTGGCTGGCCTCGACGCTGGGCACACCAAGCACCGAACCGGTGCAATTGCCGCAACGGGCCGCCGGGGAACCGCACTGATTCACCAGCCGGCCCGGACCGTGAATTAGCCAGGGTCGGCGAAATTCACAGCTGACCCTCCCGTAACGGAGCCGACTTCTCGGCGCCGCCAATGGTACGGTTCGCTGCTGTGGCCTCGATGTTTTGCATCAAAGGCGGTTCCTGCGTGGACCCGCTTGGTGCGCAGCGCGCCACAATCCGGGTGCGAATCCTCGCGCCGAATTCGCCATTTTCATCGCCTCGTGATCATTTGATCGACGCCGTCGCTTGTCAGCCATGAACCGCCGCCAGTTCCTGGGATCGCTCGCCGCGTCTGTCGTCGCCGGCGTCGGCGCCGCCCGGCTGATCGTCGATCCGCAGCCACGCACCTTTGCCCAGACGCCGGCGGCCGACGTGCCGACCTCCGGACCGACCGCCCCACGGGCCCTGTTACCGCCCCCGCCGCCCAGCGCCCGCATACCGCTGCCCGGCGGCGGCGCCCTGATGAAGCTCCCGGGCGAGGGTGACCTGCTGGCGCTGACCGTCGACGACGGCGTCAACAGCGACGTGGTGCGTGCCTACACGCAGTTCGCGAAGGACACCGGCATACGACTGACCTATTTCGTGAACGGGATCTACGACTCGTGGACGGACAACCTGGAGCTGCTTCGGCCGCTGGTCGACAGCGGTCAGATCCAGCTCGGCAACCACACCTGGTCACACCCTGACATGACCACACTAACCAAAGAGCAAGTGGCAGAACAGCTCTCCCGCAACGACGCGTTCCTGAAGAAGACGTACGGCATCGGTGCCAAGCCGTATTGGCGGCCGCCATACGCGAAGCGCAACGCCGCCGTCGACGCGGTGGCCGCCGACCTCGGTTACCACGTCCCCACGCTGTGGTCGGGCTCCCTGTCGGACTCGACGCTGATCACCGAGGAGTACATCGTCCAGATGGCCGATCAGTACTTCACGCCGCAGGCCATCGTGATCGGGCACCTCAATCATCTGCCGGTCACGCACGTCTACCCGCAACTCGTCGACATCATCCGCGACCGGAACCTGCGCACCGTCACGCTCAACGACGTCTTCCTCAAGACGCCGTAGCGACTGCTAGTCAACGGATTCCGGCTTCATGCACCGGGCGCCACCGCACCACCTGGCAATTCTTCGGCCAAAAACATGCGCCGGACAATTCAATCTCTAAAAATTTAGAGATTGCTCTTCCGCTGACGGCCCGGTGATTGTTACCGTTCCGTAATGCATCGGGCCGGGGGAATTTTCGCAGTACTGCTGGTAATTGCGTGCGCACTCGTGGGAGTGGGAAATGCGCGGGCCGACGGCGGTGACGAACCGCAGTACGCCGACTTCTACACCCCGCCGGACCCGCTACCGCCCGGCCAGCCTGGCGATCTGATCCGTACCGAGCCTTCGCGGCTGGTGCTGGAACCCTCCGGACAACTGGGCGCGATCATGGCCACCGGCACCCGGATCATGTACCGCAGCACCGATACCCGCGGCAATCCGATCGCGGTCACCGGCACCTACTTCGAGCCCTACAACGACTGGCCCGGGCGCGGACCGCGGCCGTTGATCAGCTACGCGCCCGGCACCCAGGGCCAGGGCAATCAGTGCGCCCCGTCGCGAATGTTCAACCAGGGCATCCACTATTCGGGTGGCTGGGACATCATGTTCAACTACGAGGAGCTGTTCGTCGCGACCATGGTCGCGCGTGGCTTCGCCATCGTGATGACCGACTATCAGGGCCTCGGCACCCCGTCCATGCACACCTACGTGGGCCGGGTGGCCGAGGGTCAGGCCGTGCTCGATGCGGCCCGCGCGGCCATGCGGCTGCCCGGGACGTCGTTGGATCCGCATGGGCCGGTGGCATTTTGGGGCTACTCGCAAGGCGGTGGCGCGACCGCGTCGGCCGCCGAGCTCGCCTCCCAATACGCCCCGGACCTCCACATCGTGGGCACCTACGCCGGCGCGCCGCCGGCCAACCTCAAGGAACTGTTGCCCTACGCCGACGGCAGCGCGCTGGTCGGTGTCGTCGGGTATGCCCTCAACAGCGTCATGGCGGCCTATCCGGAGTTCGCCGACATCATCCGCTCCAAGATGACGCCCCGCGGGTTGGCGATGCTGGAATCGGTATCGCGGCAATGCGTCGGACAGACCCTGCTGGACTTCATGTTTCGCCACATTCAGCCCTATTTCACCGAGGACATCAACCAGCTGGTGAACGAGGAGCCGTTCAACAGCCTGTTCGAGGCCCAACGGCTCGGGCGCTTCAAACCCAACGCACCGGTCATGATCGACAGCAATCGCTATGACCCGCTGGTGCCCTGGACCGCGGCCAACCAGCTGGGCCGCGACTGGTGCGCCCAGGACGCCGACGTCGAATTCCGCACCAACGAAGAGCCACCCTTCCTCAACAAGCTCGTCATCAACCACGCGCTGCCGATGCTGGTCGACGGCGAACCGGCCATGCAATGGATCGCCGCGCGCTTCAACGGCGAGCCCACCACACCGAACTGCGGTCAGTTCTAACGGATTCGCGCGATCCGGGCCGGCGCCGCCTCCGCCGGATAAACTGGGGCGTATCGCTGCACGTAGAAAGCACAACGCGCCGGAGCGGCGCCGCCAGCTCGCCGACGCCGCGATCGAGCTGCTGGGCGCCAACGGGGTGCATGGCGTCAGCCATCCCAAGGTCGACGACCACGCCGGGGTGCCGGCCGGCACCACGTCGTTCTACTTTCGGACCCGCAAGGCACTGGTGCACGCCATGGCGACACGGCTGGCCGAGCTCGACGTCGCCGACTTCTCGATGATGGCCGAGCTCGCCGAGAATCACGCCACCCAGTTCGCCGGCACCGCGGGCCTGGCCCGCATCGTCATGTACGTGAACAGCGAACCCTGGCTGACGCGCGCCAAGGCCCGCTATGAACTCGCGCTGCTGGCCGGCCGCGACCCGGAACTGGCCGCTGCCCTCAACGAATCCGCCGACCGGCTCTACGCCCTGGCGCGCAGTGTCGTCACCCAATGGCATGCCGCCGACAGCGCGCCGGATCCGGACCTGGTCGATGACCAGGCGACCGCCACCCTGGCGTTCATCAACGGCATCATGTTGACCTTCGTCGCGGGCCAGCCGGCCGTCGACGATGCCGAGCGCCTGGACCGCCTGATCCAGGGCGTCATCGCGGGCGTCGCGCAGGTACGCGAAGAGTAGCGAAAACCGATCCAGCTCTGTGGTTTTCGCGTGACCACCGAGGGTGGTGGCCGTCACCGAGCGTCGAACATCGCGTCGATCAGCCGATGCAACACCTGCCCGACTTCGAGACGGGTCCGCGTCGGGTCGTCGGCCGTGGCGATCACCATGGCCGCCTCGTCGAGCGCGCCGATCAGCACGTGCGCCAACGGCCGCACCGGCTGCTCGGCCAGCTGGCCGGCCCGGATCGCCTCGGTGAGCATCTGCTCGGTCATCCCCAGGCTGTACCGCTGGGCGACATCACGGAATTCGGCCCAGCCGAGCACACTCGGCGCATCCAGCAGGATCAGCTGGCGCACCTCGGGATCGCCGGACACGTCGAGCCACGCGTCGACCGCGGCTCGCACCGCGTCGGCCGGCGTGGCGGCCCCGGATTCGGCCACCACCACGGCCATCCGCGCCATCACGTCCTGCTCGACGACCTCGACGACCTCGCGGAAAAGCGCTGCCTTGTCGGCGAATTGGTGGTACATCGCGCCCCGGGTGACCCCCGCGGCGGTCGCGATCTCCGGCGTCCCCACTTCGGCGTAACCCCGCAGCCCCCACAGCTTGCGGGCAGCCGCGATCAGCGCCTCGCGGGTCGCCGCGGAGCGCTCTTCTTGGGTCCGTCTCTTGCTTTCCATACAGTCTGTTGGTAACTTACGAACAGACAGCCTGTTTGTAAGTGTATCCCCGAAGTAGGAGTTTGCTATGTCGACGATCGACATTAGTGCCGGAACGATCCATTACGAAGCAACCGGACCCGAAAACGGCAGGCCTGTCGTGTTCGTGCACGGCTACATGATGGGTGGGCAACTGTGGCGCCAGGTCAGTGAGCGCCTGGCGGCCCGTGGCCTGCGGTGCATCGCTCCGACCTGGCCGTTGGGCGCGCATCCCGAGCCGCTGCGCCGCGGCGCCGACCGGACGATCACCGGTGTCGCCGGCATGGTCGCCGACGTGCTTGCCGCGCTGGATCTGCAGGACGTGGTGCTGGTGGGCAACGACACCGGCGGCGTCGTCACCCAGCTGGTGGCCGTGCACCATCGCGAACGGCTGGGTGCCTTGGTGCTCACGAGTTGCGATGCGTTCGAACACTTTCCGCCGCCGATCCTCAAGCCGGTCATTCTCGCGGCGAAGACCAAGCCCTCCTTCCGGACCGTGACCCAGGCCATGCGGGTGCCGGCCGTGCGCAAGCGTGCGTTCGACGGCCTGGCGCATCGCAACATCGACGAGCTCACCGAGGCCTGGGTGCGCCCGGCGCTGTCGCTCCCCGCGGTCGCGGAAGACCTGCGCCAGTTCACCCTTTCGATGCGCACCGAGGTGACGACGACGGTGGCGGCCCGGCTCTACGACTTCGACAAGCCGACGCTCATCGCGTGGTCGGCCGACGACGTGTTCTTCGAGCAGGAAGACGGGGCGCGGCTGGCCGCGACGATTCCCAATGCCCGCCTCGAAGTCATCGCGGGGGCACGGACGTTCTCGATGGTCGATCAGCCCGATCGGCTCGCCGATCTGCTGTCATCGATTGCGGTGCGCGCCTAGGCATCCCGCGCGGCAGGCCGGTGCGGGGCTACATGCACCGGAAGTCTGCGACGCGGCCAGTGGGTCAGAAGACGACCTCGGGCTGGTACAGGTCGAGCCAGCTGGCCACGTCCAGCGCCTGCTCTATCTGGTACCGAGCACCTGTTGGCAGCGTTTCCGGGTCGAGGCTGGTCAGCTCCTCGAGCCTGGAGCGCTCGATCAGACCGAACAGTGCGTCGCTGTCCCCGGCGAGAAGATCCTTGGCTTGCCGCTGGATCTGTTCGCCGTACCTCGGGTCGGCCGTCGACGGGTAGGGGGCTTTGACCCGCCGCACCACCGATTCGGGCAGCAGGTCACGACAGGCGCCGCGCAGCAGGCTCTTCTCCCGCCCATCAAAGGCCTTCAAGGACCACGGCGTGTTGTATACGTACTCCACCAACCGGTGATCACAAAACGGCACCCGCACCTCTAGGCCCACCGCCATGCTCATCCGGTCCTTGCGGTCCAACAGGATCCGCAGAAACCTCGTTAGATGCAGGTAACTCATAACGCGCATCCGGTGGGTGAAATCGTCCTCACCCTCAACGCTGGCCACCTCGGTCACCGCCTCGGTGTAGCGCTCGCGCTTGTACGTGTCCAGGTCGACCGCCGAGCGCAACGGTCGGGTGTACACGCCAGCGGCATTCCCCTTCATCAGTTCCATGGCGGCAAGCCAGGGGAAGTCGTCGGTGCGCTGCATGACGGGGTCGTGGAACTGTGGGTAACCGCCGAAGATCTCGTCCGCGGACTCACCCGACAACGCCACCGTCGAGTGCCTGCGGATCGCCTTGAACAACAGGTACAACGACGCGTCCAAGTCACCCCCGCCCGCCGGCAGGTCGCGGGCGACGATCACCGCACGCCGGATATCCGGATCCGCCAAATCATCGGCGTTGAGCACGATTTCGGTGTGCTCGGAACGAACGTGCTCGCTCACATCGCGCGCGTAGGGGGTATCCCAGCTCGAGCGCACCTGATCGGGGGCGAAATTGTCGGCCTGCCCCGCAAAGTCCACCGAGAAGCTTCGCACCGGAACGCTCAACTGACGCGCAGACAGTGCGGTGATCGAGCTCGAGTCCAGCCCGCCGGAAAGCAATACGCATTTGGGAACATCGGCCACCAGCTGCCGCCGCACGATGTCGTCGAGCAGCTCGCGCACCCGCCGAACGGTCGTCTCTTCGTCATCGGTGTGGGGCCGCGACTCCAGCCGCCAATAGGTGCGCTCACGGATACCACGCTCGTCGACGGTGACGACCGTGCCGGGCTCGACCTCCCGCATGCCTTTCCAGACGGCCATCCCCGGAGTCTTGATCGGCAGCAGCATCTCGCGTAGGCCATCGCTGTCCACGACGCGCTTGACCATCGGATTCGCCAAGACGGCCTTCGGTTCGGAACCGAACAGCACCCCGTCCGCTGTCGGATAGATAAAAAAGGGCTTGATGCCCATCCGGTCGCGGATCATAACCAGCTTGCGGCGCCGCGCATCCCAGATCGCAAACGCGTACATCCCGTTGAGGCGACCAGCCACCGCATCGCCCCACTGCAGATAGCCACGCAGCACCACCTCGGTATCGCTGGACGTCTTGAAGCGCTCGCCCAGCGCCACCAATTCGTCTCGCAGTTCGGTGAAGTTGTAGACCTCGCCGCTGTAGACCATGGCGACATCACCCTGCGGGGTCGAAACTGACATCGGCTGCCCACCACCCGGCAGGTCGATCACCGCGAGGCGGCGATGGCCCAGCGCCGCATTACGCTCTGACCACACACCCGACGCGTCCGGGCCACGGCACGCCATCGTCAGGGTCATCGCATCAAGCACGTCACGCTCACGCGTCAAATCACGCCCGAAAGCAATCCAGCCAGTAATGCCACACACGTTGTCAACCCTTCATTTTGAGGACCCGCGCCTGGATGTCTGCTGCGGACCGACTACGTCTCGGTAGTCGGGGCACCGATGCGAGCCATCGACTTGACGGTCTGATAAGTGGCTAGGCCTTCCGGCCCGAACTCCCGCCCGATACCGCTTGCTTTGACTCCGCCGAAGGGGGCATCGAGATCGAGAGCGTAATGGTTGATGCCAATGGTTCCTGTACGCACGGCGCGGGCGATCTCGGTTGCCCGCGCTTCGTCGCGCGACCAGACGGTGCCGGCCAGACCGAAGTCGGAGTCGTTGGCGATTTCGACGGCTTCAGCGTCGCTGCGGTACGGAATTACCGTGACCACGGGTCCGAAGATTTCCTCACGGGCGATGCGAGCCGAGTTGTGCACATCGGCGAACACTGTCGGCGCCACATACCAACCAGTGGACCGCCCCGCGGGAACCCCGCCGCCTGTTACCAGCGTTGCGCCTTCGGCTTTTCCCGTCTCGATGTAATCCAGCACCCGGTCGCGCTGTCGGGCGCTCACCAGGGGGCCGATATCGACGCCGGGGTCGAGCGGATCCCCAACGACGAGCGAGTTCGCCATTTCTCCTAACGCGTCGACGACTTCGCCGTAGCGGTTAACGGGGGCGAGTACCCGCGAATTCGCGACGCACAGCTGTCCGTTATTGCCGAACGACCAGCTGCGCAGCCCATCCAATGTCGCATCCAGATCGGCGTCATCGAGGATGATCGCGGCGGACTTGCCGCCGAGTTCCAAGGTCACCGGTCGCATGAGCCGCCCGCAGGTTTCCGCGATCAGACGACCCGCTTCCGTCGAGCCGGTGAACGCCACCTTGTCAACACCGGGGCGGCTGACAAGGTAGGCGCCCGCGTCGTCACCGCCGGCAACGACGTTGAGCACGCCCGGCGGCAGTTCAGCTTCCGCGGCGGCTTCGCCGAATACCCTTGCGTCCAAGGCTGTTTCCGGTGCGGGCTTCAGGACTACGGTGCAGCCGGCCGCCAACGCGGGGGCCAACTTGACCGCCGCCAGCACCTGCGGGACGTTCCAGGGCACGATGGCGCCGACCACGCCGACCGGCTCGCGGCGCACGATGGTATGCCCGTTTGCGCTAGGCCTGACCTCTTCGACATCGAGCTTCTGAATCAGCGTCGCGTAGTAGCGCAGTACCGCCGCAGGCAGCAGCCCGTTACCGTTCCGGGAAAAAGCGATCGGCGCGCCCGTCTCGCGGGTACACAGTTCGCTGGTGTGTTCGGCGCGCGCCTCCAGGGCGTCGGCCATTCGTTCCAGGAGCCTGGCTCGTTCGGTCGCCGGGGTGCTCCTCCAGTCGTGCAACGCCTCCCCGGACGCGGCCACCGCGTCGTCGATATCGGCCTCGCGAGCGCTGGGCCCCTGGGCAAGCAGCCTTTCGGTCGCGGCCTCGAAGACAGGCGAAGTGGCGCTGGCAGGGCGGAACTCCCCATCGATGAACAGCTCCGCCGCGTCCTCGCGAATCCTCCCCACCGGATCCTCCTTTTGCCGTGCTCGAACTGACTTGGACGTCGTTGTTGTCATCACGGACAAACGCGTGACGGTGAACTCGAGGCGGTGTTTATGCCGTCAAATAATCGGATGTGGCTTCCACTGCCGAGAGCCCCTTCGCACATCGAATTCGTTGCGGCTCATGGCGGCGACATTAGCTTCGGCGCGAGACCTGGCCGTACGTCGCGCCCATTCAGTGGGCGGCACGGTCGGAACTGTCATTGGGGAATGGTGCTATGCGACAAGCACATAGGCGCTGCTTACCGCAGCTACGGTTTGCATGAGAGTCGCCGTGTTTGCGCGGGCCTCGGGCCGCCCGGGGGGACCCGATGTCGCGGTTCTGCGGGAACTGAAGTGGCGCCGGCTTAGGCCCGATAAGGTTGCCGCCATGCCGGATGTGACAGCACCACTGCAAGGACGGCGGATCCTGATCACCGGTGGCGCCACCGGTATCGGCGCGGCGGCCGTAGAGGTGCTCACCGCGGCGGGAGCGAAGGTGGCAGCGACCTATCACCAGACGCCGCCGCCGGACGGCCTGGCGGCCGAGTGGCTACAGTGCGACGTCCGCGAGGCCGAGGCCGTATCGGCGATGGTCCGCGAGGCGACACAACGCCTCGGCGGGCTCGAGGTCCTGGTGAACGCCGCCGGCCTGTGGCAGGCGGGCATCCCCGGCTACATCGGCGCCGACGACATCTCGTTTCTGTTGGACACCAACATCAAGGCGACCATCCTCACCAACCAGGCCGCCTACGCGGTCATGAAGGACCAGGACCCCAAGGGCGGCCGGATCATCAATTTCGGATCGTCGGAAGCCGTGATGGGCAGCCCGATCTCGGCCGTCTACGCCGCGACCAAGGGCGCGGTGCAGGCATGGACGCGGTCGGCCGCCAAAGCCTGGGCCGCCGACAACATCACCGTCAACGCGCTTGCCCCCGCGGTCCAGACACCCGGCGCCGACCGGCTCCGCGACTTCCTCGGTCCGGACGCCGCGGCCCTGATCGACCAGCAGATGAAGATGATGATCCCGCTCGGGGGCACGCTGGGCGAGCCCGCCCGCGACGTCGGTCCGATGTTGGTTTTCCTGGCCGGCCCGGGCGCGGGTTTCATCACCGGCCAGCTGCTGGCCGTGGACGGCGGGCTGATGATGGTGGGCGGATAGCGCCGCCGCGCATTAACTTTGGCCGTCGCCCGTCGATGGTCCCCTGCGGCCGTGCCGCCGGCCGGACAGGTGCGACGATCGCGACTGTGAGATTTCGCGGCGAAGTTCACGCGCTCGATTCCGTAACAGCAACAGCGACCGGTGCAGCTCAAACAGCATGGGGCCAATGATGACCGTCCGAGACGAACGGATCCGCTATACACGCGGGCCCCGAAGCGGAATCGTGAGCGAAATAAGTGTGAAAACTTCACCCATGCGTGGCGCAAGGCGGCAGGCCACTTACCTCCGGGCCGAGCCGACAGCTAGTATAAGACGGACCGTCTCGTCTCGCAGGATGGGTTAAGTGAAGGTGGATCCGGCCGATGGCTGACGACACGATTCAAGCGCTGCTGAACAAGCGCTGGTCCGATCCGTCCATCGCGGTGAAATATCGTGACCTGCAATGGACTTGGCGTCAGTATCTGGAGGGCGCCGCGGCGCGGGCCGCCGCGCTGCTCGCCGCCGCCGATCCGCAACGGCCCGTGCACGTCGGCGCCCTGCTGGGGAACACGCCCGAGATGCTGAGCCAGATGGCGGCGGCCGGGCTGGGTGGCTACGTGCTGTGCGGCCTGAACGACACGCGCCGCGGTGAGGCGCTGGCCGCCGATGTCCGTCGTTCGGACTGTCAGTTCGTGGTGACCGATGCCGAACATCGGCCGCTGCTCGACGGCCTGGACCTCGCCGGCACGCAGATCCTCGACACCTCGACACCGCAATGGGCCGAATTCGTCGGCACCGCAGGCGAACTGACACCGCATCGGCAGGTCACCGCCATGGACGCCTTCATGATGATCTTCACCTCAGGCACGAGCGGGAATCCCAAGGCCGTCCAGGTATCCCACTTCATGGCCACCGTCGCCGGTCTCAGCCTGGCCGGCCGCTTCGCCCTCACCGACCAGGACACCTGTTACGTGTCGATGCCACTGTTTCACTCCAACGCGGTCGTCGCGGGCTGGGCGCCGGCGGTGTGCTCGGGTGCGGCGATCGTGCCCGCGAAATTCTCGGCGAGCAGTTTTCTCGAGGACGTCCGCCGCTACGGCGCCACCTATATGAACTACGTGGGGAAGCCGCTGGCCTACATCCTGGCCACCGCCGAACGCGAGGACGACGCCGACAATCCGCTGCGGGTGGCGTTCGGCAACGAGGCCAACGACAAGGACATCGAGGAGTTCGGTCGCCGGTTCGGTGTGCAGGTCGAGGACGGCTTCGGGTCCACCGAGAACGCCGTCATCATCATCCGCGAACCCGGCACCCCGAAGGGCTCGATCGGCCGCGGCGCCGACGGGGTCGCGGTCTACAACAGCGACACCGTCACCGAATGTGCGGTCGCCCGGTTCGACGCCGCCGGGGCGCTGGTCAACGCCGACGAAGCGGTGGGCGAGTTGGTCAACACGGCGGGTTCGGGTTTCTTCACCGGCTACTACAACGACCCGGACGCCAACGCCGAACGCATGCGCCACGGCATGTACTGGTCCGGCGACCTGGCCTACCGGGACGCCGACGGCTGGATTTACCTGGCCGGGCGCACCGCCGACTGGATGCGGGTGGACGGCGAGAATCTGGCGGCGGCGCCGATCGAACGGATCCTGTTGCGCCACAGCGCGATCAGCCGGGTCGCCGTCTACGCCGTGGCCGACGGCCACGTCGGCGATCAGGTGATGGCCGCGATCGTCCTCAACGACGGTCACGGCCTGACCGCCGCGGAGTTCGAAGAATTCCTGGACGCCCAGCCCGACCTGTCCCCCAAGGCCCGCCCGCGCTACGTCCGGATCGCGGCCGACCTGCCCAGCACCGCCACGCACAAGGTGCTCAAGCGCCAGTTGATCGCTGCGGGAACGACCGTCGGCGCCGGCGAAGTGCTGTGGGAGCGCGAACCCCGGGGCACGGCCTACACCGTCAGTGGCGATCGCAAGGGCGGCGGAGCCGGGCGCGGCGGGTCGCCACCATCGACTAGTGGCGATCGCAAGGGCGGCGGAGCCGGGCGCGGCGGGTCGCCACCATCGACTAGTGGCGATCGCAAGGGCGGCGG
>NZ_LZKV01000174.1:0-15065 GCF_001672995.1 Mycobacterium sp. 1482292.6
CCCGCGCACTGGCAGACGGCGGCGGTGCTGTTCGGGGTGTGGTGGATCGGCGCCGAGGCGGTGCTGGCCGGCCCGGCGCCCAGCTCGTCGCGCAGCAGGTTGGCCGTCTTGGCGGCCCAGTTGGCCAGCGTCACGCCGGACAGTTCGATGCGCTCGCCGGTGGCGTCGTCGTAGTAGGTGATGCGCGGTCCCACCGGATCGGCCCGCAGCAGCGGATCGAGGATGGCCCCGCTCAGCGTGATCGATTGCGGCACAGGTCGTCAGTTTATGCACTCGGGCTTGTCGGAGCCGGCGGTCAGGATCGGCGATGGCGCCGGAACTCCTGCGTCGGTCGTCACCGCACCGGCGGTCGACACCTTGGCGGGCATGATCGTCGCGTCGCCGGACAGGCCCGAGCCCGGACCGCTGTAGTCGTTGGCCAGCACCACCCGCACCGCGCCCGGCGCCAGCGAGGTGTCGGCGACCACCGGCAGCCCACCCAGTTCCTTGGAGATCTCCTTGGCCCCCAGGTCGTCGCTCTTGGCGGCGCGCACCTGGCTGGTCTTGACGTGCCCGCCGTCGTTGTTGCCCACCGTTCCGGGTGCAAAACCCTTGGCGCTCAACACGTCGGACACCGCCGCGGCCAAGCCGTTGATGTCGGTGTCATTGACGACGCTGGCGGTGGTCTTGGCCGGGGTGTAGGCGATCTCCTCGGTCTTGCCCTGTTCCTGCTCGTGCAGCAGGCCGCCGACCCAGTCGGCGACCTGATGCGGGTCCAGGCGCACCACGCTCTGCATGCCGTCGTCGCTCCAGCCGGCGCCGTCGAGCACCGGGATGGTGGCGAATGCGACGTTGCCGCCGGCCAGCTTCTGCATCTGCTGCACGAAATCCATGACGTCCCAACCGGCGGAGATCACCACCGAGCGCTGGACGGCAGCCTCCAGCCGCTTGACCGTGCTGGGGCTGGACAGCGTCTGCCCGGAGATGACCCGGTGGGCCAGCGAGGCCATCACCACCTGCTGGCGCACCACCCGGTCCAGGTCGCCGCGCGGCAGCTCGTGGCGCTGACGCACGAAGCTGAGCGCTTCGGGGCCGCTGAGTCGTTGCGGGCCGGCGGGGAAGTCGGCGCCCGAAAGCGGTTCGAACACCGGCTCTTTGAGGCAGACGTCGACGCCGCCGAGGGCGTCGGTGATCAGCGAGAAGCCCAGCAGGCCGATCTCGGCGTAGTGGTCGACGGTGACGCCGGTGAGGTCGGCGACGGTCTTGATCAGCGCCTCGCGGCCGGCCTCGGTGCCCTGGGCGGCCGCGTCGGCGGCGGAGTCGCCGGCCCTGACCAGCGCGGCGCGCTTGGCCTCCCGGGTCTGGCCGTAGACGCCGTTGATCTTGGTCTTGCCCAGGCCCGGGGCGGCGACGTAGGAGTCGCGCGGGATCGAGATCGCGGTGGCCGACTTCCCGTTGTTAGGGATGCGGATCAGGATGATCGTGTCGGTGTTGGTGGCTTCCTCGTCGCCGGCCTTGAGCGTGTCCAGCTCCTCCTGGGTCAACGGGTTGCCGTGCGCGTCGGTGCGGCTGTCGAGGCCGACCAGCAGGATGTCGATCGCGCCGTCGTCGCCGCCCTTGCCCAGCGAGGGCGCGGACATGTGAAAGATGCCGTCTTCGAAGGACCGCACATTGGTCCACGCGATCCCGGTGCCGAGGACGACCGCGAGCGTCAGCGCGGTGGCAATCACACGAACCACACGTTGCACAGGCATCCCACTACATTACTTGCGACACAGGAGCTTCACGGGTAGCCGGCGCCCGCGCGCCCCGGCCTTCGTCCCGGCGTTTCGGGCCATGCCAAACTGAAAACCATGTCAGCCAGGATCGTGATTGCCGGCGCCGGTGGGCAGCTGGGCGGCTATTTGACCTCGTTGGCGGCGACTCAGGGCCGCGACGCGCTGGCGCTGACGTCGTCGCAGTGGGACATCACCGATCCCGCCGCCGCGCAACGGATCGTGCAGCGCGGCGACGTCGTCATCAACTGCGCGGCCTACACCGACGTCGACGGCGCCGAGAGCGACGAGGCCGGCGCGTTCGCGGTCAACGAGACCGGCCCCGGCCACATAGCCGCGGCCTGCGCGAAGGCAGGCGCCCGGCTGATCCACGTCTCCACCGACTACGTGTTCAACGGGGATTTCGGCGGTGCCGCGCCCCGGCCGTACGAGCCCACCGATCAGACCGCGCCGCAAAGCGTCTACGCCCGCAGCAAGGTCGCGGGGGAGCGGGCCGTGCTCGCGGCGCTGCCCGAGGCGGTCGTCGTCCGCACCGCCTGGGTCTACACCGGCGGCACCGGCAAGGACTTCGTCGCGGTGATGCGCCGCCTGGCCGCCGGCGACGGCCCGGTCGACGTGGTCGACGACCAGACCGGCTCGCCGACCTACGTCGGCGACCTGGCCGCCGCGCTGTTGCAGATCGTCGACGATCGCGTGCCGGGCCCGATCCTGCACGCCGCCAACGAGGGCGCCTGCTCGCGGTTCGAGCAGGCCCGCGCGGTCTTCGAGGAATGCGGCGCCGACCCGGCGCGGGTGCGACCGGTCTCCACCGACCGCTTTCCCCGGCCGGCCCCCCGGCCGGCCTACTCGGCGCTGGGCAGCGGTCAATCCGTCGCGGCGGGCCTGCGGCCGCTGCGGCCCTGGCGCCCCGCGCTTGCCGCGGCGCTGGCCGCCGCCGAAACCAACGCAGCCGGCGATGGCGCGGCCGAGCGGCCGGTACCCTCTACGCGTGACTGACGTCCTGCCGGTCGTGACGGTGACCTACTCACCGGGCCCACACCTGGAGCGCTTCCTGGCCTCGCTGTCGCTGGCCACCGAGCGCGAGGTGTGCGTGCTGCTGGCCGACAACGGCTCCACCGACGGCACCCCGCAGGCGGCCGTCGATCGCTACCCCAACGTGCGGCTGTTCCACACCGGCGCCAACCTCGGCTACGGGACCGCGGTGAATCGGGCCGTCGCGCAGCTGGACCGCGACGGCGACTGGGTTATCGTCGCCAACCCCGACGTGCAGTGGGGACCGGGCAGCATCGACGCGCTGCTCGACGCCGCGGCGCGCTGGCCGCGCGCCGGCGCGCTGGGGCCGCTGGTCCGCGATCCCGACGGGTCGGTGTACCCGTCGGCGCGCCACCTGCCCAGCCTGATCCGCGGCGGCATGCACGCCGTCGTCGGGCCGTTCTGGAAGACCAATCCGTGGTCGGCGGCCTACCGCCAGGAGCGCCTCGAGCCCAGCGAGCGGCCGGTGGGCTGGCTGTCGGGCTCGTGCCTGCTGGTGCGCCGGTCGGCGTTCGGCCAGATCGGCGGGTTCGACGAGCGCTACTTCATGTACATGGAGGATGTCGACCTGGGCGACCGGCTGGGCAAGGCCGGCTGGCTTTCCGTCTACGTGCCGTCGGCCGAGGTGCTGCACCACAAGGGCCACTCCACCGGCGGGGACCCGGCCAACCACCTGGCCGCGCACCACAAGAGCACGTATCTCTTTCTCGCCGACCGGCATTCCGGCTGGTTGCGCGCTCCGCTGCGCTGGACGCTGCGCGCCTCGCTGGCGGTGCGGTCGCGCCTGATGGTGCGCAGCGCGCTGCGCGCGGCCGGGCGGCAGAAACTCCTAGAAGGGCGACACTGAGGTGGCTGATCTGGTGGGGGGTCCGCAAGTCGATGTGGTGATCCTGGTCGGGGGCAAGGGCACCCGGCTGCGGCCGCTGACGTTGTCGGCGCCCAAGCCGATGCTGCCCACCGCCGGATTGCCGTTCCTGACCCATCTGCTGTCGCGGGTCGCCGCGGCGGGCATCGAGCACGTCATCCTCAGCACGTCGTATCAGGCGGCGGTGTTCGAGGCGGAGTTCGGCGACGGGTCCAAGCTCGGCCTGCAGATCGAGTACGTCACCGAGGAGCGGCCGCTGGGCACCGGCGGCGGAATCGCCAACGTCGCAGGGCATCTGCGGCACGACACGGTGATGGTGTTCAACGGCGACGTGCTCTCCGGGGCCGACCTGGGTCAGATGCTCGACTTCCACTCCGCGCAGGAATCCGACGTCACCCTGCACCTGGTCCGCGTCGGCGACCCGCGGGCGTTCGGCTGCGTGACCACCGAGGAGGGCCGGGTGACCGCGTTCCTGGAGAAGACCCAGGATCCGCCGACTGACCAGATCAACGCCGGCTGCTACGTCTTCTCGCGCGCGGTGATCGACCGGATCCCGCGCGGCCGTGAGGTGTCGGTGGAACGCGAGGTGTTTCCCGCGCTGCTGTCGGATCCCGACGTCAAGGTCTGCGGCTACGTCGACGCCAGCTACTGGCGCGACATGGGCACCCCGGAGGACTTCGTCCGTGGCTCGGCCGATTTGGTGCGCGGCATCGCGCCCTCGCCGGCCCTGCACGGCCACCGCGGCGAGCAGTTGGTGCACGACGGCGCGGCGGTGTCGCCGGGCGCGGTGCTGGTCGGCGGGACGGTCGTCGGGCGCGGCGCCGAGATCGGCCCCGGCGTGCGGCTGGACGGCGCGGTGATCTTCGACGGCGTAAAGGTCGAGGCGGGCAGCGTGATCGAGCGCTCGATCATCGGCTTCGGCGCCCGCATCGGTCCCCGGGCGCTGATCCGCGACGGGGTGATCGGCGACGGCGCCGACATCGGGGCGCGCTGCGAGCTGTTGCGCGGCGCCCGGGTGTGGCCGGGTGTCTCGATTCCCGACGGCGGGATCCGCTACTCGTCCGACGTATAGCCGGGCTTGATCTGCTGAATGTGAAGTTAACTTCACACTCGGCGGTCAGCGTGAAACTAACTTCACACTCGGCGGGCCTGGGCCCGCTCGACCAAATACGCCAGCGCGTAATCCGTTCCGTCCGGCAGGGCGTCGACGGGCCACCACCTCAGATCGTCGGACTCGTCGCTGATCGCGATCCGCGCCCCCGCCGGCGCGTGCGCGACGAACTGCAGATCCAGATGGCGGGTCGGCACCCCCAGCGAGCAGACCACCGGATGCACGTGCACCGCGGCCAGCCGCGGTGGCATCCGCAGCCCGTCGATACCGGACTCCTCGGTGGCCTCGCGCAGCGCCGCGGCGACGATGTCGGCGTCGCCGTCGTCGCAGTGACCACCCAGCTGCACCCACCGGCCCAGGCGGCGATGCAGGGTCAGCAGCACCCGATCGCCGGAGTGGTCGAGCACCAGCGCCGACGCGGTGACGTGGCCGGGCACGCACTCGCGGCGGCAGGCATCGCTGCGGGCGTGCACGAAGGCCAGCACGGCGTGCCGCACCGAGTCCTGGGCCGCGTCCGGGGGATCCCAGCCGGACAGCATCGCGATCGCCGACTCCCGGACGCTCATCGCGACCCCCGCCGATTGCGCCTGTCCCGCAGCGACGCCCACGCCGCACGGCAGCCGGCCACCACCTCGGCCGGCAGGCCCAGGCCGTCGATCAGCACGCGCCGGTCGACGACGTCGAGCGCCTTGTCGATCTCGTTGGCCTTCAGCAACAGGTCCACGTCGCAGGCCAGCCCGGCATCGGCGAGCGCCGGCGGCGGAATGGGCAGCTGCTCGGCCTCGCGGGGCTCGAGCTCCAAAACGCCCCCGCCATAGCTGCGGCCGAGGATCTCGGCGAACGCGAACGTCGCGCTGTTGTGGAACACCGCGGCCAGCGCGGCCGGATCGACGGGGACATCGGAGCCGGCGGTCAGGCGCACCCGGTGCACGGTATCGGTGCTCGTGGCCGCCGCGGCGTTGACGGTCAGCCGCGGCGCCCGGTGGATCTGGCGCAGCAGGAACAGGTCGGGCTGCCACGGCGACGGCGTGCGCCACCAGGGCTTGCGGATCGAGCACTTGTAGCCGCGGTGCACCCCGGCGGCCTCGCCGGCCCGGATGTGGGCGCTCAGCGCGGCGTCGGCCGGCTCGGGCGGCGCGTTGAGCAGCCAGCTGCGGTGCCCGGCGGCGACATCGCTTGTCCGGCAATCGGTGTCATAGATCAGCCCGGACAGCTGGGCGCTGCGCGAAACGAGCGGGACGCAGTGTGGCCGCAACCCCAGCTCCCCGGCCCGGGCGTCGGTGAACGTGAAGAAGGCGTTGCGCCCGGTCACGATGCCGACGTCCACCTCGGCGAAAGAGCCGAGCTTCGACAGGGCGCCGGAACCCTTCAGCTCGCGCAGCAGCCCGATCGCGGCGGGGTCCAGAAAGTACTTGGTCCACTTCTCGTTTTCGTGCAGCAGCGCGGGCGCCCATTCGGCGTCCAGGTCCGCGCGCGCCAGCGCGTCGGCGTCTCGCAGGTGCACGGTGCGGATGCGGGCGGGGCCGGGGCCCACCACGCCGCAGAACAGCACGACCTCCTGCAGGATGCCGTCGAACACCAGGCGCTCGAAGGTCAGCAGGGTGATCTCGCGGAATCGGCTCAGCAGGAACTCGCGCAACTGTGCGGCGTAGGTGACCTGGAGCAGCTCGGCCGGCAGCACCAGACCCACCCGCCCGCCGTCGCGCACCAGCACGGTGCTCGCCACCACGAACGGAACCCAGGCGTTGGTCAGCCGGGTGGGGCGCAGGCCCTCGCGCCGCATCACCTCCAGCGCCGGATCGCGCTGCGGAGCGGGCCAGTTGCCGAATCGGACGTAGGGCGGGTTGCCGGCGACGCCGTCCCAGCCGCCGGGTTCGGCGGTGGCGAGCCAGCCGAACAGGCTCGCGTTGTCGACGGGAGCGAACCGGCGCGACTTGGCCGCCTCACCCGCGATCAGCTCCACACCGCGGACCTCGTCGCTCAGGCCGGCCAGCTCGCGCAGGATGGCGCCGTCACCGCAGGAGGGCTCGACGATCCTGGGCCCGGCCTCGCGGACCCAGCCGGCCAGGAAGCGGGCCACCGGCGCGGGGGTGTAGTAGCCGCCGCGGAGCTTGTCGGCCGTGGCCGCCGCCTTGCCCGCGAACGTCATGGGCTCAGTATCTTTCGAAAATCCGGCATCACTTGCGGATCAGCAGATCACCGGTGTCCGCCGGATCGCGCGGCCCGGCCGGTTCGGCGGCGTAACCGATGGCGATGGCGCCCAACGGCTCCCAGTCGGCGGGCAGGTCGAGCTCGGCGCGCACCAGGTCGGCGGCGAAGATCGTCGAGCCGATCCAGCAGCTGCCCACCCCGCGCACCGCCAGCGCGACCAGCAGGGCCTGCACTGCCGCACCGACCGCCACGGTGAACATGGTGTGCTCGGCGGCGGTGCGCGCGGCGTCGGGGTAGGAGTGGGCGCCGTCGGGCACCAGGAACGGGATGACGACCTCGGGCGCGTCGTAGAGGATCTGGCCGCGCGCCACCCGGCGGTCGATCGAGTCGGCGGGCCGGCCGTCACCGGCGAGGTCGGCGCGCCACTTGTCCTTCATGCGGTCCAGCAGCCGGGTCCGGGTGGCCGGGGTCCGCAGCCAGACGAACCGCACCGGGCGGGTGTGGTGGGGCGCCGGCGCGGTCAGCGCCTCGGCGACGGCGGCCTCCAGCAGGTCGGCGGGCACCGGCTCGGCGCTGAACCGGCGCACCGACCGGCGCAGCAGCTGCGCCTCGCGCCGGCCCATGTCGAGGGCCTCGGCGGTGCCGAGCCAGAACAGGTCCTCGGTGCCCGGCCGCAACAGCCGCCGCGCCGTCGACCCGTCGTCGGTCACGGACAGCCCGCGCACCACCGCGACCGGCATCGCGGTCAGTTTGCCCTTGACCAGGTCGGCGGCCGCGGCGATCTCGTCGGCGATCGCCACCTCGGTGACCAGTAGCTCGTTGCCGTGCTGGTCGACGGCCCCCGAATAGCCGTGCAGCACAGCCAGACCCGCCGCGCCCACCGCCGCGTCGGTCTGGCCGTTGCGCCAGGCGCGCCCCATCGTGTCGGTGATGACGACGGCGACCTCGACCCCCAGCCGCTCGCGCAGCGCCGCGCGCAGCGCCGCGGCGCTGCCGTCGGGGTCGACCGGCAGCAGCGCCAGTTCGTCGCGCCCGACGTTGGACCCGTCCACGCCCGCGGCGGCCTGCACCAGGCCGATCCGGTTCTCGGTGATCAGGGTCCGGCCCTTGCGGGCCAGCACCCGGACGGCCTCGTCGTCGACCAGCTTGCGCCGCAGTCGGTCGCGCTCCTCGGGATCGCGCGGCGCCGGCACTAGCCGGCCCTCGCACTTGGACACCACCTTGCTGGTGACCACCACGACGTCGCCGTCGCGCAGCCACGGCGCGGCGGCGGCCAGCGCCGCGCCCAGATCGTCGCCGGGCCGGAATTCGGGCAGCCCGGCCACGGGCAGGATTTCGATCGCGGCGGCGGCGCCGTGCTCGCCGGCGCGCGTCACGGGCTCACCCCCGCCAGGTCCAGTCCGGCGCGGACCATCTCGGCGGTCGCCTTGGGATCGGTCATCACCAGCGGCACCGAGCGCACCGCCACGCCGTCGATGTCGGCGCGATCGTCCTCGCTCACTAGCCAGCCGTCCAGGATGCCGGTGTCGCGCCGGGCGCCGTAGTGGCGGCCGACCGCCTCGGCGGTGGACTCGACCCCAATCACCGACAGGCAGGCATCGGCCATGCCGCGCAACGGCTTTCCACCGATGATTGGCGAGTAGCCGACGATCGGGGCGCGCGCCGCGCGCAACGCGCCGCGGATGCCGGGCACCGCCAGGATGGCGCCGACGCTCACCACCGGGTTGGACGGCGCCAGCAGGATGACGTCGGCGTCCGCGATGGCCGCCGTGGCATCGGTTGTGGCGGTCGCCTTTTCGGCGCCGACGAACGCGAAGCTGTGGGTGGGCACCTGGGCCCGGTAGCGCACCCACCACTCCTGGAAGTGGATGGCCCGCCGGCTGCCGTCGTCGGGATCGGTTATCACCACGTGGGTCTCGCAGCGGTCGTCACTGGCGGGCAGCAGCCGCGCGCCGGGCTGCCAGCGGTCGCACAGCGCGGTGGTGATCTGCGAGAGGGGATAGCCGGCATTGAGCATCTGAGTGCGCACCAGGTGGGTGCCCAGGTCCCGATCGCCGAGTCCGAACCAGTCCGGCTGCACCCCGTAGCGCGCCAATTCCTCTTTGGCGTGCCAGGTTTCGTCGCGGTGACCCCACCCTCGCTCCGGATCTACACCTCCACCTAAGGTGTACATGCAGGTGTCCAAATCGGGGCAGACCCGCAGTCCGTGGATCCAGGCGTCATCGCCAATGTTGACGATCGCCGTCAGCTCGTGACTGCCGGGTTCCGTGTCCGGACGCCGTTGCGTTTGAAACTGACCGAGCCCGAACAGCTGTTGAACCCCCAGCAGGAAGCGGGCGCCGCCAACCCCACCGACCAGAACGGTGACCTTCACATTGCACGACAGTACTGCCCGGCGAGCGTGCCGTGGCGGGCCCGTCGGGGCTGCCTCAAAGTTGCGGTTCCCCAGCGCTTGTGGGCAACGTGTGGGAAAGTTGAGGGCTGTGTGATCGACACGCCGAAGGCGCAAGACAACAGAAACGCCGAAATTCGATCACGAGATGGTATGGAAATGCGCCGAAGTGCTTGACCCGGCAGATCAACCCGTGTCTAATCACAACAGTGTCATTTCCCGGTTGGCCGGCCGACTCCGGTGTCGCAGACCGAGATTCGATCACTTGTTCGAATTGTCTGTACATCAGAACAGTGGGAAACCAATCACTCTCTCTCCAATCAAGCTGAGGAGGCGGACGACCGTATGTCTTACGAAACTTTTCGAGGCGCCATGGCGAGCACGCCGCACACTGACATCGACCCGGCACTGGACCGCCCCGCTCGGCCCCATTTGACCGTGGTCCCTGATGCCCCAATCGCTTTCGAGCCCGAGCCCATGCCCGAGCCGGCCGCCGATCAGTGGCAGGACCGGGCGCTGTGCGCCCAGACCGACCCCGAGGCGTTCTTCCCCGAAAAGGGTGGTTCCACCCGCGAGGCCAAGAAGATCTGCCTGGGGTGCGAGGTGCGTCATGAGTGCCTCGAGTACGCCCTCGAGCACGACGAGCGCTTCGGCATCTGGGGCGGTTTGTCCGAACGCGAGCGCCGCCGCCTCAAGCGCGGCATAATCTGACGCACGCTGATTGCAACGCGCGCTGAGCGTTAAGCCTCCAGCGCTCCACGCGCGACGCGCAGCGGAAAAGTTATTCGTCGTCGATTGTCGGATCGATGACCGACGGCTCAACGTCGAGATAAATGGCGACCTGGGCCACCAGGATTTCGTGCAGCAAGTCGCCGAGTTCGACGGTGTCCTTCGCCCGTCGTTCAATCGGCTTGCGGAACAACACAATTCGCGCCCGCGTGGAGTTACCGCGGATGTCGACGCCGGCCGGGATCAAGCGCGCCAGCGGGATCGGCCCGTCGGCGATCACCTCGGGTGGCCACTGCACACTGTCGGGATCCTTGGCCGAGATGCGCGGAATCTCGTCGACCGCCACGTCCAGTTCGCCCAGCCGGTCGGCCCAGCTCCGCTCGATGGGTTCGTAGGCCTCCAGCACCGCCATGTCGAACCGCTCGGCGCGGCTGCGCCAGCCCGGCACGGTCGGCGGCAACAGCGGGCCGCGCATATCGCGCCCGCGGCGAAAGGGTCGATGGGTCGCGGCTCGGCGCGGCACCGATCCGTCGTAAAACCGATCTCTTCGCGGGGAGCTGCGCGAATCGCCCACGCGCCGATGGTAACGGTTGCACATCGAGGGCCGGTCGGTTGCGCGTGTCCGGCGCTTCGGGGGCGTTTGCGCACGATAGCCTTTCGCTCGTGAACGTTCCCCGTCGCTGTTGCCGGCCCGGGTGCCCGCACTACGCCGTGGCGACCCTGACGTTCGTCTATTCGGACTCGACGGCAGTCGTCGGTCCGTTGGCGACCGCGCGGGAACCGCATTCCTGGGACTTGTGCGTCAACCACGCCGGCCGGATCACCGCCCCCCGCGGATGGGAGTTGGTGCGCCATGCCGGCCCGCTGCTCGCCGAGCCCGCCCACCCCGATGAGGACGACCTTGTCGCCCTCGCCGACGCGGTGCGCGAGGGAAGCAATCGCGCCGCGCCGTACGCCGTGACACCGGTGAACGGCTTCGCCGATGCGCACATCCAGCACGGCGGCGCCCAGGCCACCGCGCCCAGCAGCAGCGTGCTCGCACCGCCCGAGCACCGGTCCGGACGGCGCCGCGGGCATCTGCGCGTGCTGCCCGATCCCAGCGACTAGCTAGCCTCTGGTTCGTGGCCCGATAGGCTGACGGCCAAGAGTTCACGTCGTCAGGAGTCCCGCATGTCTCGGCCCGCCGCGACAGTCCACCGTGTCGTCAAGGCGTACGACGTGCGTGGGCTGGTCGGCGAAGAGCTCGACCAGCCGCTCGTCACCGATCTCGGCGCAGCCTTCGCCAAACTGATGCGCGCCGAGGGCGCCGGACAGGTCGTGATCGGCCACGACATGCGGGACAGCTCGCCCGCGCTGGCCGCCGCGTTCGCCGACGGCGTGATACGCCAGGGGTTGGACGTGGTGCGCATCGGCCTGGCATCCACCGATCAGCTCTACTTCGCCTCCGGGCTGCTGGACTGCCCCGGCGCGATGTTCACCGCGAGCCACAACCCGGCGGCCTACAACGGCATCAAGCTGTGCCGGGCGGGGGCGAAGCCGGTCGGTGCCGACACCGGACTGCGGCTTATCGCCGACGACGTGATCGCCGGCGTCGACGGCTACGACGGCGACCCCGGCACCGTCAGCGATCGCGACGTGCTGGCCGACTACGGACAGTTCCTGCGGTCGCTGGTGGACACCGCCGGGCTGCGCCCGCTGCGGGTGGCCGTGGACGCGGGCAACGGCATGGCCGGCCTGACCACGCCCGCGGTCCTGGGCCCGATCGGCTCGATCACGTTGCAGCCGTTGTACTTCGAGCTGGACGGCACGTTCCCCAATCACGAGGCCAACCCGCTCGACCCGGCCAACCTGACCGACTTGCAGGCCTTCGTGCGCGAAACCGGCGCCGACATCGGGCTGGCGTTCGACGGAGACGCCGATCGCTGCTTCGTGGTCGACGAGCGGGGCAACCCCGTGTCGCCGTCGACGGTGACCAGCCTGGTGGCCGCCCGCGAGCTGGGCCGCGAGATCGGCGCGACGATCATCCACAACGTGATCACCTCGCGCGCGGTGCCCGAACTGGTCGCCGAGCGCGGCGGCACGCCATTGCGGTCCCGGGTGGGGCACTCCTATATCAAGGCGCTGATGGCCGACACCGGCGCGATCTTCGGCGGCGAACATTCGGCGCACTACTACTTCCGCGACTTCTGGGGCGCCGACTCCGGGATGCTGGCGGCGCTGTACGTGCTCGCCGCCCTCGGCGAGCAGGACCGCCCGCTGTCGGAGCTGACCGCGGACTACCAGCGCTACGAATCCTCCGGCGAGATCAACTTCACGGTGGCCGACGCCGCGCGATGCACCGAAGCGGTGCTCAAGTCATTCGGCACCCGGATCCACTCCCTCGATCACGTCGACGGGGTGACGGCAGACCTCGGCGACGGCAGCTGGTTCAACCTGCGCAGCTCCAACACCGAGCCGTTGCTGCGGCTCAACGTCGAGGCGCGCACGGCCGAGGACGTGGCCGCGGTGGTCGCCCAGATCAGCAACGAGATCAGCGCGGCCTCGGCCAACGGGTCGGGCGCGAAGGCCGCGCCGTGAACGCCACCCGGGCGGTCAATCTCGAGGACACCGAGGGCCTGCTGGCGGCCGACCGCGACGGCCTGCTGCGCGCAGCGTCGTCGGCGGGTGCGCAGGCGCGCGCGATCGCCACCGCGGTCGACGAGGGCGCGCTGGACCCGCTGCGCGCCGACGATCGCCCGCGCAGCGTCATCTGGGTGGCCGGCCGCGGTACGGCCGAGAGCGCCGGGACGATGCTGGCCGCGACGCTGGGCGGAGCGGCGTCGCAGCCCTTCGTGCTGGCCGGCGAGGCACCGCCGTGGGTGGGCCCGCTCGACGTGCTGATCGTCGCGGGCGGCGATCCCGGCGATCCGGCGCTGGCCGCCGCGGCCGCGACCGGGCTGCGCCGCGGCGCCCGGGTGGTGGTGGCGGCGCCGTACGAGGGCCCGCTGCGCGACGCCACCGCCGGGGGCGCGGCGGTGCTGGCGCCCCGGCTCTGGGTTCCCGACGAGTTCGGGCTGTGCCGGTATCTGGCCGCCGGCCTGGCGGTGGTGCACGCCCTGGACCCGCGACCGACCGTCGACCTGGGCTTGCTCGCCGACGAGCTGGACGCCGAGGCGCTGCGCAACAGCGCCGCCCGGGAGCTGTTCACCAACCCGGCCAAGCTGCTGGCCGCGCGGATCGCCGAGCGCCAGATCGCGCTGGCGGGTGATGGCGCCGCGACGCTGGCGCTGGCCCGGCACGGCAGCTCGGTGCTGTTGCGGGTCGCCAACCAGGTGACGCCGGCCACCGGGCTGGCCGACGCGCTGGTCGCCCTGCACGCCGCGGCGTCGGCTGGTTCCGGGGACGGCTTCACCGATCCCGACGCTGCGCTCTTTCACGACGAAGAGATCGACGGACCGCTGCCGCAGCGGTTGCGAATACTGGCCGTCGTCCTGGCGGCCGAGCAGCCGGGCGTCGCCGCCCGCACCGCCGGCCTGGACAACGTCTACCTGCTCGCCGCCGAGGATGTGCCCGACGGGCCCGGCGGCTCGGCCGGCTACGGCGTTTCGCCGGCGCTGGGGGGCCCCGGTAGTCCCGAGCAGCAACTGGCAGTATTGGCCGTCCGACTGGAAATGGCCGCGGTTTATATGCGACTGGTGCGGGGATAGATACAACAGTGGAACTGCTTCGCGGGGCCTTGAGAACGTACGCCTGGGGTTCGCGTACCGCCATCGCCGAGTTCACCGAACGACCGGTGCCGGCGGCGCACCCCGAGGCCGAACTCTGGTTTGGGGCGCACCCGGGTGATCCGGCCTGGCTCGAGACCGACAACGGCGAAATCACGTTGCTCGAGGCGCTGGTCGAGGACCCGGAGGGACAGCTCGGGCCGGCGTCGCGGGCCCGATTCGGCGATGTGCTGCCGTTTTTAGTCAAAGTGCTGGCCGCCGACGAGCCGCTGTCGTTGCAGGCCCATCCCAGCGCCGCCCAGGCGGCCGAGGGCTACATGCGCGAAGAGCGGGTCGGCATTCCGCTGACCTCACCGGTGCGCAACTACCGCGACACGTCGCACAAGCCCGAGTTGCTGGTGGCGCTGCACCCGTTCGAGGCGCTGGCCGGCTTCCGGCAGGCCTCGCGCACCGTCGAGCTGTTGCGGGCGCTGGCCGTCTCCGACCTGGACCCTTACATCGACCTGCTCAACGACCAGTCCGACGCCGACGGCCTGCGCGCGCTATTCACCACGTGGATCACCGCGCCGCAACCCGACATCGACGTGCTGGTGACCGCCGTGCTGGACGGCGCGATCGCGTACCTCAGTTCGGGGGCGACCGAATTCGCCGCCGAGGCCAAGACCGTGCTCGAGCTGGGCGAGCGCTATCCCGGCGACGCCGGGGTGCTGGCGGCGCTGCTGCTGAACCGCATCACCCTGGCCCCGGGCGAGGCGGGTCGCCACGATCGGGCCTAGGCCCCGGTCACAACCCCACCGTCGCCCTGAACAACTTGGTGGGTTGGTGCGCGACCAGCCGGATCGGGGCGTCGTCGGCCGCGACCCAGGCGGCCATCCCCCGCTTCAGTGTCAGCGAGCCGGATTTGCCGTGCACCGTTGTGCAGCCCTGGCTGCACAACAGGATCTGCGGGCCGTCGTGGCTGCACGTCGCGTCCACCTCGTGGCCGACGTACTCGTCGTCGAGCTGCAACAGGGCGACGGCGAACTCGTCGGTCGGCGTCTCATAGATCAGGCCGAAGCCCTCGCGGCGGATGGGCGGGCGCAGCTGCTCCTCGGTGGTGGGCGTGAAGTCCAGCACGCGCAGCAGCTCGGGCACGTCGACGTGCTTGGGGGTCAGCCCGCCGCGTAACACGTTGTCGGAGTTGGCCATCACCTCCACCGCGAAACCGCGCAGGTAGGTGTGCAGGTTGCCGGCGGAGACGAAGATGGCCTCGCCCGGGGCCAGGGTGATGCGGTTCAGCAGCAGCGCCGCCAGCACCCCGGCGTCGCCGGGATAGCGCTCGCCCAGC
>NZ_LZKV01000175.1:0-793 GCF_001672995.1 Mycobacterium sp. 1482292.6
GCGGAGACCTGGCGAACATGTTGTGGCGCAGGATGATTGACAACGCCGAGGAATACATGGCAGAGGGCGTGCGCGCCGGGACGATCAAACCCAGCCGAGACCCCAAGGGGCGGGCCAGGTATTTGGCCATCACCGGCGGCGGCGGCTTCCTCCTCTACATCCAAATGCATGAAACACCAACAGATTTGCGGGCAGTGCTGCGCGACTACTCGCGCGACATGATTCTGCCCGCGCTTGAGGTCTACACCGAGGGCCTGCTGACCGACCGGACCATGTACGACGCATTCCTGGCCGCCGAAGATCAAGGAGGATCTGATGCCGACTGAAAACGCCGACGGATTCGCACCGATCGAGATCCGGGGTCTGACAAAGAATTTCGGTGCGGTTCGAGCGCTGGACGGCCTGGACCTCACGGTGCGGGAGGGAGAGGTCCACGGGTTCCTCGGGCCCAACGGCGCCGGGAAGTCCACGACCATCCGCGTCCTGTTGGGCCTGGTGAAAGCCGACGGCGGCAGTGTGCGGCTGCTCGGCGGCGACCCGTGGACACAGGCCGTCGCCCTGCATCGCCACATCGCTTACGTGCCAGGCGATGTGACGTTGTGGCCGTCGCTGACCGGCGGTGAGATTATCGACCTGCTGGCCCGGATGCGGGGTGGCATCGACAAGAAGCGCCGCGCCGAGTTGATCGAGCGCTTCGACCTGGACCCGCACAAGAAGGCGCGCACGCCCTCTGCCATGTATTCCTCGGCGTTGTCAATCATCCTGCGCCACAACATGTTCGCCAGGTCTCCGC
>NZ_LZKV01000176.1:0-50756 GCF_001672995.1 Mycobacterium sp. 1482292.6
CACCACACCCCGAACAGCACCGCCGCCGTCTGCCAGTGCGCGGGCAACAGGATCGCCACCCGGCTGGCCGGCCCGGCCGACGTGGCCCTCTGCACGGCGCAGCGACTGGACGAGGCCGACGAGGCGGTGGCCGGGGGTGAGGTGGCGGTGCTGTCGCTGGACCCGTTCGGCCGCCCGGCACCCGACCTGCCAATCGGGGTGACGGACTACGCCACCGCGGTGCGGGTGCACGGCGATCAGATCGTTCCCGAACCGCGACCCGGTCCGGCGCTGGGCGGGCGATCGGTCGACGAGGTGCTGGCCGATTGCCAAAGCTCGGCCGCGGCAAGGGGTTTGACGCCCGGCGACCGCGTGCTGTCCGGCGCGTCGTGGTCCGGTCCCGCCGAGCTGGTGGATCACCTGCTGGCCATCCTGGCCGTCGGCGGCTCGCTGGTGCAGGTGGCCAACGCCGACCCGGCCGCACAACAGCGCCGCATCGAGACCGAAAAGGTCACCCGGGTGCTGTAGCGGCCCGGCACCGCCCGCCAGGGCGCGGCCGATACATATTGATATCGCTATATTTCGATGTTAACGTCGTGCAAGCATGGGCTAAACGCTGAGGCGAAACAGGAGGGTTGCGGCAATGGCGGTGTACGGGCTCTTGGCGAAGGCGGCAGGCACGGTGGTCACCGGGTTGGTCGGCGTGACGGCCTACGAGGTGGTGCGCAAGGCCGTGGCCAAGGCACCGCTGCACGAGACCGCGGTCAAGGGCGCCGAACTCGGGCTGCGCGGCACCCGCAAGGCCGAGGAGGCCGCCGAGTCGGCACGGCTGCGGCTCGCCGACGTGATGGCCGAGGCCCGCGAACGCATCGGCGAGGAGGCCCCCACCCCGTCGGTCGCCGCCCCCCACGACCACGAGCACTGATTCCCTCGACATGGACCTCGCCCTAGTCCCCGACATCGCAGACGAGGCGCGAACCGAAGACCCTGCGCTGCATGTCATTTCGGATGCGGCCGGGCGCATGCGGGTGGCCGTCGGCTGGGTCCGCGCCGACACCCGGCGCGCCGTGGCGGTCGAAGAGGCCGTCGCCAAGTGCGCGGGCGTGCGGGTGGTGCACGCCTACCCGCGCACCGGATCGGTCGTCGTCTGGTATTCGCCCCGGCGCTGCGACCGGTCCTCTGTGCTGGCCGCCATCGGCGAGGCGGCGCACGTCGCCGCCGAGCTGATCCCGGCCCGCGCGCCGCATTCGGAGGAGATCCGCAACGCCGACGTGCTGCGCATGGTGATCGGCGGCGCCGCGCTGGCCCTGCTCGGGGTGCGCCGCTACATCTTTGCGCGCCCGCCACTGCTGGGCCCCAGCGGCCGGCTGTTCGCCACCGGCGTCACCGTCTTCACCGGCTACCCCTTCCTGCGGGGCGCGCTGCGCTCGTTGCGCTCCGGGCGGGCCGGAACCGACGCGCTGGTCTCGGCGGCGACCGTGGCCAGCCTTGTGCTGCGCGAGAACGTCGTCGCGCTGACCGTGCTGTGGCTGCTCAATATCGGTGAGTACCTTCAGGATCTGACGCTGCGGCGGACCCGCCGCGCCATCTCCGAACTGCTGCGCGGCAGCCAGGACACGGCGTGGATCCGGCTCGACGACGGCGGCAACGAGGTCCAGGTGCCCATCGACACCGTGCAGATCGGCGACGAGGTGGTGGTGCACGACCACGTGGCCATCCCGGTCGACGGCGAGGTGGTCGACGGCGAGGCGATCGTCAACCAGTCGGCGATCACCGGGGAGAACCTGCCGGTCAGCGTCGTGGTGGGCGCGCACGTGCACGCGGGCTCGGTGGTGGTCCGCGGACGCCTGGTGGTGCGCGCCAGCGCGGTCGGCAATCAGACCACCATCGGCCGCATCATCACCCGGGTCGAGGAGGCCCAGCACGACCGCGCGCCGATCCAGACCGTCGGCGAAAACTTCTCGCGCCGTTTCGTTCCCACCTCGTTCATCGTCTCGGCCATCACGCTGGTCGTCACCGGCGATGTGCGCCGGGCGATGACCATGCTGCTGATCGCCTGCCCGTGCGCGGTGGGGCTGGCCACCCCGACCGCGATCAGCGCGGCGATCGGCAACGGGGCGCGCCGCGGCATCCTGATCAAGGGCGGCTCGCACCTCGAGCAGGCCGGCCGGGTGGACGCGATCGTGTTCGACAAGACCGGCACGCTCACGGTCGGGCGCCCGGTGGTGACCAATATCATTGCGCTGCATAAGGATTGGCAACCCGAGCAGGTGCTGGCGTATGCGGCCAGCTCGGAGATCCACTCCCGGCACCCGCTGGCCGAGGCGGTGATCCGGTCCACCGAGGAACGCCACATCACCATCCCGCCGCACGAGGAGTGCGAGGTCCTGGTGGGGCTGGGCATGCGGACCTGGGCCGACGGCCGGACCCTGCTGCTGGGCAGCCCCGGGCTGCTGCGCGCCGAGAAGGTGCGGGTGTCCAAGAAGGCCTCGGAGTGGGTGGACCGGCTGCGCCGTCAGGCCGAAACCCCGCTGCTGCTGGCCGTCGACGGCAAGCTGGTGGGGCTGATCAGCCTGCGTGACGAGGTGCGTCCCGAGGCGTCCGAGGTGCTGAAGAAGCTGCGCGCCAACGGCATTCGCCGCATCGTCATGCTCACCGGAGATCACCCGGACATCGCCGAGGTGGTCGCGGGCGAGCTCGGGATCGACGAGTGGCGCGCCGAGGTGATGCCGGAGGACAAGCTCGCGGCGGTGCGCGACCTGCAGGACGAGGGCTACACCGTCGGCATGGTCGGCGACGGCATCAACGACGCGCCCGCGCTGGCCGCCGCCGACATCGGCATCGCGATGGGGCTGGCCGGAACCGACGTCGCCGTCGAGACCGCCGACGTGGCGCTGGCCAACGACGACCTGCACCGGCTGCTCGACGTGCGCGACCTGGGCGCCCGCGCGGTCGACGTCATCCGGGAGAACTACGGCATGTCCATCGCCGTCAACGCCGCCGGGCTGATCATCGGCGCGGGCGGGGCGCTGTCCCCGGTGCTGGCCGCGATCCTGCACAACGCCTCGTCGGTGGCGGTGGTGGCCAACAGCTCCCGGCTGATCCGCTACCGGCTGGACGCGCCGCGCGCCGCGACGAACGGCGAGCGCGCCGGTTAGGGCATCAGCAGCCGCACTCCTGGCCGCGCCAGGCGCGCAGCCCCTGCCAGAGCGCGACACCGGCGATGGCCAGCCCGACGGCCGGGTCGATCCACCACCCGCCGGACCACAGCGCCGTCATCGCGAGGCCGATCAGCACCCCGGCGGCCTGGGCGGCGCACAGGTAGTTCTGGACGCCTTCGGCCTCGGTGGCCCCCGAGCCCAGCCGGGCGCCCAACCGGTGGTTGGCCCGTCCCAGCACCGGCATCAGCACCAGCGCGAGGGCGGTCAGCCCGATGCCGATCGCCGAGGTCTCGGCGTGCCGTTCGGCGGCCAGCTCGCGGATCGACTCGGCGGCGATGTACGGCGCGGTCAACCAGAACGACACCGCCACACCGCGTTGCGCGCGCCGCTCGGCCCGCTCGGAGCAGGCGCGCGCCCCGCTGAACCGCCACACCACCATGGCGCTGGCCAGCGCCTCCGACGCGCCGCCCAGTGCCCAGCCGGTCAGGGCGACGGAGGACACCGACAACCCCTGCCACAGCCCGACGACACCCTCGACCAGCACCACCGCCAGGCTGATCCAGGCCAACCGCCGCGCCCGCGCGGCGCCGCGCCGCCAGTCGACGTCACGCGCCGCGCTGCTCCCGCACTGCTGCTCGAGGACAACCGAAGTGGTCATGGCGCGAGGCTAGCGGCGGCGCGGCGGGCCCCGCCGCCGCAACGCCCGGCCGTGATCGATCTGTGTCGCACCTCGCGACTCGCGCCGCGGCGCCGGTAGTTATTGTGGCTAACCAGTAGAGCGGAAGGGATTTCCTCGATGGCGCGCACCGACGACGACACCTGGGACCTGGCGACCAGCGTGGGAGCGACCGCCACCATGGTGGCCGCCGGGCGGGCCCGGGCCACCCGCGACGGGCTGATCGACGACCGGTTCGCCGAGCCGCTGGTGCGCGCGGTCGGCGTCGACTTCATGACCCGCTGGGCCGCCGGCGAACTGGACTCCGCCGACGTCGACGAGCCCGGCGCCCCGTGGGGCATGCAACGCATGACCGACATGCTCGCCGCCCGCACCCGATACATCGACGCCTTCTTCGCCGAGGCGGGCGCCCAGAAGGATCCAGCCATCGACCAGGTGGTCATCCTGGCCTCCGGCCTGGACGCGCGCGCCTATCGGCTGGCGTGGGCGCCGGGCACCACGGTGTTCGAGATCGACCAACCGCAGGTCCTCGAGTTCAAGGCCGCCACCATCGCCGAACTCGGCGCCCAGCCGACCGCCGAGGTGCGCGCCGTCCCCATCGACCTGCGCCACGACTGGCCGGCGGCGCTGCGCCAGGCCGGCTTCGACACCGGGCGACCCGCCGCCTGGGCGGCCGAGGGGCTGGTCGGCTTCCTGCCGCCCGAGGCCCAGGATCGCTTGCTGGACAACGTCACCGCCCTGTCCGCCGACGGCAGCCAGCTGGTGGCCGAGGTGTTCGCGAACACCGGCATCAACGGCGACGCCCTGAATGCCGCCAGCGAGAAGTGGCGACGCAACGGCCTGGACATTGCCCTGGGCGAGCTGGGCTTCCCCGGCGAGCGCAATGACGTGGCGACCTACCTGCAGCAGCGGGGCTGGCAGCCGGTCCGCACCCCGCTCAACCAGCTGCTGGCCAACGCCGGGCTGCCGCTGCAGTCGACCGACCCCGATGCGCCTTTCGCCCAGAACTACTACTGCACCGCGGTGCTGAACAAGACGGGGTAGACGATGCCGAACAGCAAGCCCGCCAAGCCACTTGACGGATTCCGCGTGCTCGACTTCACCCAGAACATCGCCGGCCCGCTGGCCGGACAGGTGCTGGCCGATCTGGGCGCCGAGGTCATCAAGATCGAGGCGCCCGTCGGTGAGGCCGCCCGGCACATCACGGCGGTGTTGCCCGGGCGCCCGCCGCTGGCCACCCTGTTCCTCCCCCACAACCGCGGCAAGAAGTCGGTGATGGCCGACCTGCGCAGCGACGAGGCCAAGGAACAGATCCTGCGACTGGTCGACACCGCGGACGTTGTGCTGGAAGGCTTTCGGCCCGGGGTGATGGAACGCCTGGGCCTGGGCCCCGACGAGCTGCAATCGCGCAATCCCAAGCTCATCTACGCGCGCCTTTCGGCCTACGGCGGCAACGGCCCGCAGGGCAGCCGACCGGGCGTCGACCTGATGGTGGCCGCCGAGTCGGGCATGACCACCGGGATGCCCACGCCCACCGGCAAACCCCAGATCATCCCGTTCCAGCTCGTCGACGCCGCCAGCGGTCACGTGCTGGCCCAGGCGGTGCTGGCCGCGCTGCTCAACCGCGAGCGCCACGGCGTCGCCGACGTGGTGCGGGTCGCCATGTACGACGTCGCGGTCAGCCTGCAGGCCAGCCAGCTGACCATCCACCTGAACAAGCCGACCGAGGCCCCCACGCCAGATGCGCCAAAGACCAAGCGGCGCAAGGGCGTTGGATTCGCCACCCAGCCGTCGGACGCGTTCAAGGCCGCCGACGGCTACCTGGTGATCAGCGCGTACGTGCCCAAGCACTGGGACAAGCTGTGCGAGATCATCGGCCGCCCCGACATGCGCGACGACGAGCGGTTCATCGACCAGCGGGCGCGGGCGCTCAACTATCCCGAACTGACCGAGGAACTCGAGAAGGCGCTGGCCGCCAAGACCGCCGACGAATGGGTGCGGCTGCTGCAGGAGGGCGGCCTGATGGCCTGCCACGCCTACACCTGGAAGCAGGTGGTGAGCACCGCGCTGTTCGCCGAGAACGAGCTGGCCCTGCCGGTCGGCGAGGGCGAAGATCGGGTCACCGTAATCCGCACTCCCGCACGCTATTCCAGCTTCGAGGCCTTGTCAGCTGGGTGGGCCACCGACCCGCCCCCGGCCCTCGGCCAGCACACCGAGGAGTATCTGGGCGCAGCGCAGCCCACGCCGTAGGCGTTCACGGCGTCAGCTTGACCACCCGGTTGTTGCCGCGGTCGGCGACGTAGACGTTCTGGTCCTTGCCGACGGTCACCGCCAGCGGAGTGTTGAGCCCGTCGAACGGCATGACCGTCCCGGTGGTCGCGCCCGGAGCGTATTTCACCACGTCGCTCTTGTCGTGCTCGGTGACGTAGACGGTTCCGCTGTTGTCCACCGCGATGCCCCAGGGCACGGACAGGTCGTGGAATGGCAACTCCGACTGGGTGTTTGACGCCGCGTCGAGCTTGACCACCCTGTTGTTGTCGGTGTCCGCGACGTAGACGTTGCCCGCCGGGTCGACGGCCACCCCGTCCGGGTTGTTCAGCCCGTTGAACGGCAGCACGGTCTGGGTCGTGGACCCCGCTGCCATTTTCACCACCCTGCCGTTGCCGCGGTCGGCGACATACACGGCGCCCTGACTGTCGACCGCGACGCCCTCCGGGTAGTTCAGGCCGGTGAACGGCAGTTCCTTCTGACTGTTGGAGCCCGCGGCCATGCTGATCACCCGGTTGTTGAAATCGGCGACGTACACCGTTCCCGCGCCGTCGACGGCCAGGCCCTGTGGCTGGTAGAGCCCGTTGAACGGCAGCACCGTCGTGGCCTGCGAATCCGCCGCCAACTTCACCACCCGGCCGTACATGCCCTGGCTGGTGACGTAGACGTTGCCGGCGCTGTCCAGCGTCACGCCGCCCGGGGAGAGACGGAAGTCAATACCGTTGAAGGGCAACACACTTTGGCCGCCGGCCTGTTTGGAGGGTCCCGACGACCCGGTGGACAGGTAGCCGACGACCGCCACCACGAATGCGACCAGCGCGACCAAAGCGATGGCGCCGACGATGATCCACTGCCTGCGTTTGTTGTCGGTCGGCGCGGCTGGGCGCCCGAAGTCCGGGGCGGGGGGATACGCGCGACCGGATGCCGTTGGGGCGGCGCGGATCAGCGACGGTCGAGGGCCGGACCGTTCGCTTTTCGCACCGCCCGCCGCCGGGGGCAGCGGGCCGGCCACGGTATCGGCGCTCGGCGACGCAGCGTACGCGCCCATTGCCGCGATCTGGCCGTCGCGCAGGATCGTGCTGGCCTTGCGCTGCTCGGCGGTGGTCAGCGCGTCGTGGGCGGCGGAGGCGAATTCGCCCGCGGTGCGATAGCGGTCCTCGGGGCGTTTGGCCATGCCCTTGGCGATCACCTGATCCAGGGCGGGCGGAAACGCGCCGGGGCGCAATTGGCTGGGCGGCGGGGCCGTCTTGGTCAGGTGCGCGGCGACCAGCCGTTCGACGGTGTCGGCCCGGTGGGGCGGCGAGCCGGTCAGGCACTCGCTCAAAACGCATGCGAGCGAATAGATGTCGACGCTATGGGTGACCTCGTCGTCGGTGAATCGTTCCGGGGCCATGTAGTAATACGTTCCGATAGCGGTCCCGACCTGGGTCAGCCCCGGATCGGTCGCGGCCCGTGCGATGCCGAAATCCGCCAGGTAGGCGAAGTCGCTGGGGGTGACCAGGATGTTGCCCGGTGTGACGTCGCGGTGCGTGACTCCGGTGGCGTGCGCGGCGTCCAGCGCGGCGGCGACCTGGCTGATGATGGCGATCGCCCGCGGCGGGGCCAACGGCCCGTCCCGATGCAACAGCGTGGCCAGATTGACGCCGTCGACGAGGCGCATGTCCACGTAAAAGCGTCCGTCGAACTCGCCGTAGTCGTGGATCGGCACCACATGCGGTTCGGTCAGCCGTCCCGCAATATCGGCCTCGCGCTGCAGCCGCGCACGGAACTCCGGGTTGCCGGAAAACTGCTGCGAGATCAGCTTCAGGGCCACCATGCGACCCTTGCGGGTGTCCTCGGCCTCGTAAACCTCGCCCATGCCGCCCTGGCGCAGTAGTCGCACCAGCCGGTAGGGCCCGAACCACGACCCGACCCGCGCGGCCGGCGCGCCATCGCTCACCGTCGAGCCTCCTTACCGTCAGGAAATCGCATTGACCGCGCTCGAGAGCTTCGCCGTGAACGAGCTGGGCAGCGGGATGGAACCGTACTGGTCCAAACCGTCCTGCCCCGGACCGATCGCCGCCTGCATGAACGCCTTCACCGCCGCGCCCGTGGCCGCGTCCGGGTACTTCGAGCAGACGATTTCATACGTCGCGAGCACGATCGGGTACGCGCCCTGCTGGGTCGGCTTGTAGAACGACGAGGTATCCAGCACCAGGTCGTTGCCCTGGCCACTGACGGTCGCCCCGGCGATCGTCTTCTCGACGGAGTCCTTGGTGATCGGCACCGCGTCCGGGCCCGCCGACGTGATGATCGACGCCATGGTCAGCTGCTTGCCCACCGCGAAGGACCACTCGTTGTAGGTGATCGACCCGTCGGTGTTCTGCAGCAGTGCGGAGGTGCCGTTGTTCCCGCTGGCGCCCTGCCCGACCCCGCCGGTGAACGCCTCGCTGGTGCCCTTGCCCCAGGCGCCGTTGGACGCGCCGTCGAGGTACTTCTGAAAGTTGGCGGTGGTGCCGGACTTGTCGCTGCGGAAGATGACCGCGATGGGCGTCGACGGCAGGTTCAGGCCCGGGTTGATGGCCTTCAGCGCCGGGTCGTCCCACTTGGTGATGGCGCCGTTGAAGATCTTCGCGACGGTGGGGCCATCCAGCTTCAGCCCGTTTACCCCGGAGAGGTGGTAGGTGACCGCGATCGGCCCGAACACGGTGGGCAGGTCCCAGGCCGGCGAGCCGCATCGCTGCGCCGCCCGGTCGTACTGACCGGTCGAGGGGTCCAGGGGGATATCGGAACCGGCGAGGTCGGTCTGGTTGTTGAGGAACTGGGTCAGGCCGGCGCCGGAGCCGTTCGCGTTGTAGTCCAGCGTGTAGCCGGGGCAGGCGCGGACGTAGGCGTAGACGAACTGTTCGATCGCGTTCTGCTGCGCGGTCGAGCCGCTGTCTTTGAGCACCTTCTTGCCGCCGCAGTCCACCGACGCCGGCTTGCCCCCGGAGCCCGACGAGTTCGAGTGGTCGCCACAGCCCGTCAGCGCCAGGGCGGTCACGGCCGCCAGGCTCAGCGCTGTGCCGTATCGAGCGAACCTCACGCAACTCCTTCGCACCTCGCGGCGGGGGACGCGGGGCATCGCCGCCGGCTACTGCCCAGGGGACAACAAAAGTTAACCAATCGTGAATATACAAACCCTTGACATCCAATAAGAGGTAACTGTGTGCCCGCTGTTCGCCGGGAGGCACGTAGCATCGAACGCTGATGAGAGGCCCAGAACCGTGTTCCTGCTGCTGATCGTGCTGGGCTGGTTGCTCGGCTGGTTATCGCGGCGCACGCCGCGCGATCAGCTCCCGTTGCCCGGGAGCCGCACCACCTGAACGAAGAACTCGTCGATCTGCCGGACGGCCTTCATGAACTGATCGAGGTCGACGGGTTTGGTGACGTAGGCGTTCGCGTGCAGCTTGTAGCTCTTGAGGATGTCCTCCTCCGCCGAGGAGGTGGTGAGCACCACGACCGGGATGCGGGCCAGGTCGGGATCCGACTTGATCTTCTCCAGCAGCTGACGGCCGTCGTACTTGGGCAGGTTCAAATCGAGCAGGATGAGGTCGGGGCGCGGGGCGTCGGCGTATTCACCCCGCCGGTAGAGGTAGTTGAGGCCTTCCTCCCCGTCGTGGGCGACGTGCAGCCGGTTCTTGAGCTTGTTGTGCTCGAACGCCTCTCGCGTGATCAGCTCGTCGCCCGGGTCGTCCTCGACGAGCAGGATGTCGATCGCTCTGCCTTCGGGTGTCGTCATTGATGCGCTCCTTCCAAAGCGACCGGGTCTTCTTCGTCGACGGGTTCGGGCATGGGCAGGGTGAATTCGAACCGGGTCCCGTCGGTGTAGGACGTGTCGATCCGGACGGTGCCGCCGTGGTGCTCGATGATCTTCTTGACCAGGGCCAGGCCAACTCCGGTGCCGGCGTACACATCCCGGCCGTGCAGCCGCTGGAAGATCACGAAGACCTTGTCGGAGAACTCCTCGGGGATGCCGATGCCGTTGTCCGCCACGCTCAGCAGCCACTGCCCGTCGTGCGTGCCGGTGCCGGGCACGCATTCGATGACGATGCGGGGGCGACGATCCTTGTGCCGGAACTTGATCGCGTTGCCGACCAGGTTCTGCCACAGCATCGTCAGCAGCATCGGATCCCCGACGATCTGCGGGAGCGGCTCCGGGCGCACGATTTCGGCGTCAGCCTCCTCGATCGCCACGGCCAGGTTGGCCAGGCCGGCATCCAGCGTCGCGTCGAGGGCCACCTCGGTTTCGGTGGTGCCCAGCCGGCCGACCCGGGAGAAGGTGAGCAGGTCGTTGATCAGCGCCTGCATGCGCTTGGCGCCATCGACCGCGAAGCCGATGTATTCGATGCCGCGCTCGTCCAGCTGGTCGCCGTAACGCTTTTCCAGCAGCTGACAGAACGACGCGACCTTGCGCAGCGGCTCCTGCAGGTCGTGGGAGGCGACGTAGGCGAACTGCTCGAGTTCGGTGTTGGATCGGCGCAATTCGGCGGCCTGCTCGTCCAGTTGCGCCTGGGCGCTTTGCGACACCGCGAGCTCCTCGACCATGCGCTTGCGCATGTTCTCCACGTCGATCGCCATGTTCCGGATGTCCCTGGGCCGCCGCGGGGGCGAGATCGTCTCGTCGAAGTTGCCCTCGGTGATCCGCCGGCAGGCCGCGGCCAGCGCCGCGATCGGCCGGGTGATCGCCGCGCGACTGAGCAACCCCAGCGCCGTGGCGGCGCCGATGATTATCAGCACCGTGGCGCCCAGCACCCAGTCGCGCCAGCCGTTGATCTCGTTGAGCTCGTCGATGGCAGCCGTCCTGGCCACCGCGAGGTGCGTGTTCTGCGTTTCGAAAAGTGCACGCAGATGATCGAATTTGACCTTGCCCATGTCGGCCGTGCGGGGGCTCACGTAGGTCGGGGTCCTGGGAGCCACGTTGGCGATCAGCGGCTCGGCATAGTTCGTCCGCCAGTCGGCGGCGGCGGCTTCCACCGCGTCCAGATCGGCCATCAGCTCCGCGCGCCCACCCACCAGACGCCGAACCTCGCTGGCCGCATCCTGTTCGGCGCGCTGCCCGTCGTAATACGGCGCGAGGAACTGCCGGTCGGCGGTGATCAGGTAGCCGCGCATGCCCGTCTCCTGGTCACGCACCGCCGACTGCAAACGCGCCGCTGCGACGCGCGCAGGCTGAATGTTCTGGGCCAACTCGCGCGACACCTCGTCGGTGCGGTGCAGTAACGCCGCGCCGACCAGCGCCCCGACCAGCACCGTGGCGCCCAAGATCCACAGCACGAGCGCCAGCCATCCCCGCACGGTGAGGTCGGTCAACCGATGCGGACGCGATGCCGTCACGGGGTCGTCCTCTCCAGCCGCAGCACGGCGATGTCATCGGTGAGGCCGCCGCGGGGCTGAGCGAGTTCCTGCGCCCCGTTGATCAGCGCGTCGACGAACTCGGGGCCGGGCCGGTTGGCGTGCCTGCGGGCCAGGGCGAGCAGGCCGTCCTCGCCGAGGCGTTGCGTGCCTTCGCCCGAATACCCCTCGTAGAGCCCGTCGGTCAGCAACAGCAGGCCCTCACCCGCGCGCAGCTCCAGCTCCTCCTGCGGCCAGTGCCCGGCCCCCAGGCCCAGCGCCGGGCCGCCCGGCGGCTCCAGCCACTGCACGGTCCCGCCGGCCTGCAGCAACATCCCGGGATGGCCGGCGCGGATGACGCTGACCCGCGGGCTGTCCGGCGAGATCTCCAGCGTGAGCACGGTCGCGAAAATGCCGGTGCCGGTGCGTTCCGAGTACAAGACCCGCTCGAGTTGGCGCATCAATTCGACGCCGTGCACACCGGCGAAGGTGAGCGCGCGAAAGGCGATGCGCAGGGCCGCGCCCAGCGCCGCCTCGTGCGGGCCGTGCCCGGCGACGTCGCCGATCAGCACGTGCACGACCCGGTCGGGCGTCTGGACGACGTCGTAGAAATCCCCACACAGCAAAGCGTCTTCGCGGCTCGGCCGGTATCGGGCGACGATGTCGACGCCCGGGTTGTCCAGCAGCAGCGGCGACGGCAGCAGCCCGCGTTCCAGCAGCGCGTTCTCCCGGGCCCGCAGCTGCGTCGCGTGCAGATCGGCGGCGATCAGCTCGGCACGCTTGCGCTCGATCGCGTAGAGCAGCGCGCGGCGCAGCATCTCCGGCTCGACCCGGCCCTTGACGAGGTAGTCCTGGGCGCCGGCGGCGACGGCCGACGCCCCGAAGTATTCGTCGTTCAGCCCGGTGAGCACCACGATCGGGACGGTCGCGTCGAGGCTGGCGATGCGGTTCAACGCGTCGATCCCGCTGGCGTCGGGCAGGTGCAGATCCAGCAGCACGCAGTCGGGCCGCGCGGACACCAGCTCGCGTTCGGCGTGCGCCATCGACTTCGCCCACACCACGCGGATGTCGGTGACCGCGTCGGTGATCAGGTCTTCCACCAGCACCGCGTCGGCACGGTCGTCCTCGACCAACAGCAACGACAACGACTGCCAACTCGCCGTCGGGGTGGCTGCAGCGCGCGTCGGTATCAATTCCCGGCCATCTGTGAACGGGCAGGGGAAGTCATGTTCTGCACAGCAGACCCCCTTGCCGCGACAAGACCCTTTGCTCCGTGACGTGGTCGGACGTGAGTCGGTGGCTGTTTACCGACCGTCGGTGTGGACTTCACGCACCGAGTGGAGATCCTAAGCGGTGCGGCTCGGCATTTCGCAAGAGCATCGCCGGAAGCCGATCAGCGCAGCAGCGCCCGTGACATCACGACGCGCTGAATCTGGTTGGTGCCCTCGTAGATCTGGGTGATCTTGGCGTCGCGCATCATCCGCTCGACGGGGAAGTCGACGGTGTAGCCGGCGCCGCCGAAGAGCTGCACCGCGTCGGTGGTGACCTCCATCGCGACGTCGGAGGCCAGGCACTTGGATGCGGCGGAGATGAAGCCCAGGTTGGATTCGCCACGCTCGGCGCGGGCGGCGGCGTGATACACCATCAGCCGCGCGGACTCGACCTTCATGGCCATGTCGGCGAGCATGAACTGCACGCCCTGGTTGTCGCTGACCGGACGGCCGAATTGCTTGCGGTCCTTGGTGTAGGCGATGGCGGCGTCCAGCGCGCCCTGGGCGATGCCGACCGCCTGGGCGCCGATGGTGGGCCGGGTGTGGTCCAGCGTCGCCAGCGCGGTCTTGAAGCCGGTACCGGGTTCGCCGATGATCCGGTCACCCGGGATGCGACAGTTCTCGAAGTACAGCTCGGTGGTCGGCGAGCCCTTGATGCCCAGTTTCTTCTCCTTGGGCCCGACCGAAAAGCCCTCGTCGTCCTTGTGCACCATGAACGACGAGATGCCGTTGGCGCCCTTGTCCGGGTCGGTCACGGCCATCACCGTGTACCAGCTCGACTTGCCGCCGTTGGTGATCCAGCACTTGGCGCCGTTGAGGATCCAGTCGTCGCCGTCGGCCTTGGCGCGGGTCCGCATCGAGGCCGCGTCGCTGCCGGCCTCGCGCTCGCTCAGCGCGTAGGACGCCATCGCGGTTCCGTCGGCGATCGACGGCAGCACCTGCTTCTTCAGCTCGTCCGAGCCGCGCAGGATCAGCCCCATCGTGCCCAGCTTGTTGACCGCCGGAATCAGCGAGGCCGAGGTGTCCACGCGGGCGACTTCCTCGATCACGATGCAGGCGGCCACCGAGTCCGCGCCCTGCCCGCCGTACTCCTCGGGCACGTGCACGGCGTTGAAACCAGAGGCGATCAGCGCCTCCAGCGCCTCCTCGGGAAACCGGGAGTTCTCGTCCACGTCGGCGGCGTGCGGGGCGATCTCCTTTTCCGCCAGCGCGCGGATCGCGGCCCGCAATTCGGTGTGCTCCTCGGGCAATTGGAACAAATCAAAGGTGGGGTTTCCGGCCCATCCAGCCATCTCGGCCTCCTAATACACTCTGCCGACATGCCCGGCTTCTCTGCGGGCGCGGCCCGCCTCGTCGCCAGGCTACTAGCCGGTAACTTTACCCTGACGCTGCTGCAGCGCCTCATCCTTGGCCCGCACGCTCTCGGCCAGCTGGTCCTGGAACTCCACGATCCGCGCCCGCAGCGCCGGGTCCGACGAACCGAGGATGCGCACGGCCAGCAGGCCCGCGTTGCGGGCTCCCCCGATGGAGACCGTGGCCACCGGGACACCGGCGGGCATCTGCACGATCGACAGCAGCGAGTCCAGGCCGTCCAGGCGCGCCAGCGGCACCGGCACGCCGATCACCGGCAGCGGCGTGGCCGACGCGACCATGCCGGGCAGGTGCGCGGCGCCCCCGGCGCCGGCAATGATCACCTCGATGCCGCGCCCGGCCGCGTCGCGCGCGTAGTCGAACATCACCTGCGGGGTGCGGTGCGCCGAGACCACCCGAACCTCGGCCGGCACGTCGAACTCGGCCAGCGCCGCCGCGGCGTCGGCCATCACCGACCAGTCGCTGTCGCTGCCCATGATCACGCCGACCCTGGCCCGATTAGTCATGTGGATCCCATCCGTCCGTCCACTGCGCGTGTGACAACCAGTGTGCCGCCAGCTCGGCGCGTTCCCGCAGCTTCGCGACGTAGTCCCGATCCGCCGGCTTGGAGCCGACGAAGTTGATGTGGCCGACCTTGCGGCCGGGTCGTTCCTGTTTGCCGTACAGGTGCACGCGGGCGTCGGGCATCCGCGCGAACAGGTGGTGCAGCCGCTCGTCGACGCTCATCCGCGGGATTTCGGGGGCGCCCAGCACGTTGGCCATCACCGTCACCGGGGCCAGGGCGTCGGTGTCGCCGAGCGGATAGTCCAGCACCGCACGCAGATGCTGCTCGAACTGGCTGGTGCGCGACCCGTCCATGGTCCAGTGCCCCGAGTTGTGCGGCCGCATCGCCAGCTCGTTGACCAGCAGCTCGCCCTCCACCGTCTCGAACAGCTCGACGGCGAGCACCCCGACCACGCCGAGCTCGCCCGCCAGCCGCAGCGCCAGCCGCTGAGCGGCGGCGGCCTGCTCGCCGGACAGCTCCGGCGCGGGCGCGATCACCTGCACGCAGATCCCGTCCCGCTGCACGGTCTCGACGACCGGCCACGCCGCACCCTGGCCGAACGGCGACCGGGCCACCAGGGCGGAGAGCTCGCGGCGCAGGTTCACCTGCTCCTCGGCCATCACCGGCACCCCATCGGCCAGGAACGCGGTCGCGATCTCGCGGGCGTGCAACGGGTCGCGCGCCATCCGCACCCCGCGCCCGTCGTAGCCGCCGCGGACCGCTTTGACGACCACCGGGCCGGCGATGCGCCGCGCGAAGGCGTCCAGTTCGTCGACGCTGCCGATCTCGGCGTAACGCGGCACCGGGACGCCGAGGGCCTCGAGGCGGCGGCGCATGACGAGCTTGTCCTGGGCGTGCATCAGGGCCTGCGGCGGCGGCGCCGACGTGCTGACCTTCGACCACGAACACGTGCCGAACGAACTGCTGGACAAGCTGGTCGCCGAGGGCATCAACGTGGCGCCGCCGCCGCAGGCCCTGATGCACGCCCAGGACAAGCTCGTCATGCGCCGCCGCCTCGAGGCCCTCGGCGTCCCGGTGCCGCGTTACGCCGAGATCGGCAGCGTCGACGAACTGGACGCCTTCGCGCGGCGCATCGCCGGCCCGGTGGTCGTCAAAGCGGTCCGCGGCGGCTACGACGGGCGCGGGGTGCGGATGGCGCGCGACCCGTTGCACGCCCGCGAGATCGCGACCGCGTTCCTGGCCGATGGGGTGCCGGTGATGGCCGAGGAGCAGGTGAACCTGCGCCGCGAGCTCTCCGCCCTGGTGGCCCGGTCGCCGTTCGGCCAGGGTGCGGCGTGGCCGGTCGTCGAGACCGTGCAGCGGGACGGGATCTGCGTGCAGGTGATCGCGCCCGCGCCGGAGCTGTCCGGCGAGCAGGCCGCCGCCGCTCAGCGGCTGGCGCTGCGGAGGGGGCGGCGCCCGGCGGGCGTGTACTCGGCACGGCCATCATGGTGTCACGGCGAAACTCCCGACGCTAAAGGCGTGTTGACCGGGGCCGACACCGAATTGTTACGTACAATTTTGCGTCGAATTTGTGTCCGTCCGTACACTGACGTGTTGTGTCCTTCGCCGAAGCCACGATTTCGCGTCTGCCTAGGGTTATGCAGCCCTATTTGCTACGCCACCACGAACTGATCAAATTCGCCATCGTCGGCGGAACCACATTTGTCATCGACTCGGCGATTTTCTACACGCTGAAGCTGACAATTCTGGAGCCCAAACCGGTGACCGCAAAGGTGATCGCCGGCATTGTCGCGGTGATCGCGTCCTACGTGCTGAACCGGGAATGGAGCTTCCGCAACCGCGGCGGCCGCGAGCGCCACCACGAGGCGCTGCTGTTCTTCGCGTTCAGCGGCGTGGGGGTGCTGCTGTCCATGGCGCCGCTGTGGTTCTCCAGCTACGTGTTGCAGCTACGCGAGCCCATGGTGTCGCTGGCGGTGGAAAACGTCGCCGACTTCATCTCGGCCTACATCATCGGCAACCTGCTGCAGATGGCGTTCCGGTTCTGGGCGTTCAGGCGCTGGGTGTTCCCCGACCAGTTCGCGCGCGACCCGGAGAAGGCGCTGGAATCCGCGCTGACCGCCGGCGGCATCGCCGAGATCTTCGAGGACGAGATCGAAAAGGACAACGTCACGCTGCTGCGCGCCTGGCGCAACCGGGCAGGCCGGCTCGGTCAGCTGGGCGATTCCTCGGAACCCAGGGTGTCGAAGACTTCGTGATACAGCAGCGCGTGTACCTCGCGCAGCCGCGGAATGTCGTAGAACTCCAACGGATCTTGTGACGCCGATTCGATGATCAGCGTCCCAGTGCGGAACATCCGCTCGGTGATGCGGTCGCGGAATTCCACGCTGTTGATCCGCGCCAGCGGGATGTCGATCCCGGTGCGGGTGGCCACCCCGTGCCGAAACATCACCCGCCGGTTGGTCACCACGAAGTGGGTGGTCAGCCAACTCAGAAACGGCCACAGCGTCAGCCAGCCCACGATCAGCAGCCAGACGCCCCAGATGACGCCGTAGATGATGTTCTTGGCGAGCTGCTCGAAGTGCGTCGAGTTGAGGTACCCCGAGCCGAACGCGGCCAGTCCGGTCACCCCGATGAGCACCAGCACCGGCCAGATCAGCCGCTTCCAGTGCGGGTGGCGGTGCACGATGACGTGTTCGCCGGCGGCCAGAACGTTATCCGGGTAGCCCATGCCCGCAGACATTAGCTGCGCGCCGCGCCGATCCGCGCGCCACTAGCGCAAATGATGGCGACCCGCCGCGCCCGGCTGCGCCGCGCTTGCGATCGCCATTAGCGCAAATGCACCACGTCACCGGCCGCGACGACGACGGTCTGCCCGCCGCTTTCCAGGCACAGCCGGCCCTGGTCGTCGATGGCGGTGGCGGTCCCGTCGACCTGTTTGCCGCCGGGCAGGTGCGCGCGCACCCGGTTGCCGAGGGTCAGGCTGCGCGCCCGGTAATCGGCGGCCAGGGCCCAGTCGGCCCCCCGCGCGGCGCGCCAGCCCACGATCCGCCGCCCCAGTTCGCGCAGCAGGGCCGACACCAGCCCGGTGCGGTCCGGCGCGGCGACCCCCAGGTCCAGCAGCGACCTGAGCATGGGGGCGCCGGGCCCGTCGATCTCCTCGGCGGACTGAGTCACGTTGAGCCCCAAGCCGATTACCACGACGGGCTTGGCCACCTCGGCCAGAATTCCGGCCAGCTTGCCTGGCGAATCCGGCGGGCCGGCCAGCACGTCGTTGGGCCACTTGAGACCGGCCTGCGCCCCGGTGCCCGCCAGCAGCGGCGTCACGGTGTCGACCACCGCCACCCCGGTGGCCAGCGGCAGCCAGCCCCATCCGGTGGTCGGGACGTCGACCACGCTGACCCCGACCGACATGGTGATCTGGGCCCGCGGCGTGGCCGACCAACCGCGGCCGTGCCGGCCGCGCCCGGCGGTCTGGTGCTCGGCGATCAGCACGGCGCCGGCGACGTCGTCGCCCGCCGCGGCGCGCGCCAGCAGGTCGGCGTTGGTGGAGCCGGTCTGCTCGACGACCTCGAGCTTGCGCCAGCCCAGCCCGGTGCCGATCAACTCGGCGCGCAACGCGCCCTCGTCCAGCGGTGCTCGAAGGCGATCTCGTTCCGTCACCGCACCCAGCCTAGAACTCAGGGCCGACGGTCGCGCATGTCCAGCACGGCCAAATGGCTGAACAGCATGCTGGTTCCGATCGGGTTGCCGCCGCCGGGATACGCCGTGCCGCTGGGCGCGGCCATGGTGTTACCCGCCGCGTAGAGGCCGGGGATCGGCGTGCCGGCCGTGTCGAGCACCCGCGCCGCGGTGTCGGTGCGCAGACCGCCCTTGGTGCCCAAATCGGAGATGCCGAAGGCGGCGGCGTGATACGGCGGGGAGTCGATGGGCACCAGCGGCGACGCGCCCGCCGAGAAGGCGCGGTCGAAGGCCTCGTCGCCGCGGCCGAAGTCCTCGTCGACACCGGCGGCGGCAAAACCGTTGAACCGCGCGACCGTCGCCGCCAACCGCTCGCCCGGCACGCCGATCTTCGCGGCGAGCTCGGTGAGGGTGTCCGCGGTGTGCCACAGGCCCGCCGCGACGTAGCGCTCGGTCTCGACGATGGAGACGTTGGCCGCCTTGACCGGCGGCACTTCGCCCTCCTTATCGTCATAGATCATCCAGTAGGGCAACGTGATCGACCCGTCGGCCAGTTGGGCGATGATCTCGCGGCCGGCCCGGTCGTAGGCCCGGGACTCGTTGACGAATCGCTCGCCGTCCTGGTTGACGAAGATGCCGCCGGTGAACCACAGCGCGAAGGCGGACCGGCCGTCGGGATGGGTCATGCCCGGCGACCACCAGGCCTGGTCGAGCAGGTCGGTGTCGGCCCCCGCCGCGATGCCGGCCTGCAGCGCCTGGCCGCGGCTTCCCGGGCCGCCCATGGTGTCTCGCGACGTTCCCGGCACCCCGTACCGGCGGCGCAGCTCCTCGTTGGCCTCGAAGCCCCCGGCGGCCAGCAGCACCCCCCGGCGGGCCCGGACCGCGCGGCGCTGCCCGGCGGTCTCGACGACGGCGCCCGTGACGCGGTCGTCGGTCACCACCAGCTCCACCAGCGCGGCGTCGCGGCGCAGCGACGCCGTCGGGTACTGGCCGATGGCCTTGAGGAACCGCGCGATCAGGGCGCGGCCCCCGACGTAGTAGTCCGACGGGGGTTCGGCGCCGAGCCGGTCGGTGTCCAGCGGCCCGCGGATCGCCTCGCGGAACTCGGGGGCGGCGGCCACCGCCAGCGGCTTGGCAGCGATGTGGCGCTGGCCGTCCAGGCGCGCCTTCGGCGCCTTGCCGTAATAGTCGGGCCAGGGCAGCGGCACGAACTTCAGGTTCGGGTCGGCTTCCAGGTATTCGATCAGCCGGGCGCCGCCGCGCACATACGTTTCCTGCAGCTCGCGCGGCGTACGGTCACCGACCACCGCGCGGTAATAGGTGAGCGCGTCCTCGATGGTGTCGTCGGTTCCCGCGCGCAGCAGCACGGGATTGCACGGGAACCACACGCCGCCCCCACCCGAATATGCGGTGGTGCCACCGAATTTCGACGTCGCCTCGACCAGCAGCACGTCGAGGCCCTCGCGCGCCGCGGTGTAGGCACCGGTCACGCCGCCTCCGCCGGAACCCGCGACCAGCACGTCACATTCGGCCGCCCAGTCGACCATCGCTACTCCTGCGCCGCCGTCAATACGGTTTGGATCGCCGGCGCCAGCCGCGCGATCAACGTGTCGCTGTCCGCTTCCGTGAGGATCCGCACTCCCACGATTCGTCGTCCGACGACGATACCGACCAACATCGACGCCGCCAGACCGGCGCGCAGCGCCGCGTCGTCGGGATCGCCCGGTCGCGAGCGGATGCCGTCGAGCAGCCGGGCCTGGATGAACTCGCGCAGCTGCTCGTTGGCCCCGGTTTTTGCCGCACCTTCCGCCACGGCTCCACGCAACATCGCCAGCAACGGTTCCGAGTCCCGCGGGTCGCCCTCCCACACATCGAAAAAGGCGCGCACCACTCGCTCGCCGAGGTGCTCGTCGGGACCTTCGAACGCGGATCCCAAGCGCGCCAATGCTTCCGGCGTGATCGACATGACCGCGCCGAACAGCTCGTCCTTCGACCGGAAGAACTGCATCACCAGCGACGCGTCGACCTCGGCGTCGGCGGCGACCCGCCTGATCGTCGTGGCGGCATAGCCGTCGGCGGCGAACCTGGCGCGAGCCGCGTCCAGGATGGCCTGCCGGGTGGTGTTCGCCCCCGGCCGGCGCCCGCGGCGCCCGGCGGCGACGGGCTTGGTGGTCATGGCGTCGGGTGAACCGGCAACTGCAGATACGAGGCGCGCGATCCCCCGGTGTGGACGACGTGCTGCCCGCTGTTGCGCGGCGCGTATTCGCGCAGTCCCGGCATCCAGGTGCCGAACAGGTTCCGCGCGCTGATGATCAGCCGCAGCTGCTCGCCGGGGTAGAACACGAGACCGATTGGCAGCAGCTCGATTTCGACCTCGACCACCTCGCCGGGCGTCAGCTTCTGCACTCGGTCGAAGCTATGCACGGGAACCTCATCGGTCGACGCAGCCTCGTCGCGATGGCGCATCGACACCCGCAAGCGGCCGTCGGAGCCCTTATACCGCAGGATCGACGCGCCCCGTTCGGTGAGGTCGTGGACTCGCGCGCTCTGATTGGGCACGGTGAACTGCTGCAGCGGCGTGCCGTAGCGGTCCAGCTTCTGGACGAAGACGAACAGGTCCATGTCGTCGGCGTCGGTCGCCTCCACCCACAGCCGCGCCTTCGGGTAGCCGACCAGCGTGGTCCGCCCGTCGAAGCGGACCAGAAACGAGACGAAATTCGGGTCGGCCTGCGCGGCGGAACCAGCCGGGTAGGCCGCGGTCGACGCCGCGGCAGGGATCTCGGTGCGCAGCGTTCGCGACGCGCCGTCCAGGTAGTACTTCGTGTAGGTGACCCCCGGCGGGGGGAACTGCTGCGCGGGCACACCGACCTGGTCGCCCCCCTCGAGGTCGAGCAGCGCGTAACGCACGCGCGGAGTCTGCTCCCAGCCGTTGTCGGCGCCCTTCAGAAAGTGGTCGAAGAACCGCCGCAGATCCTCCCTGTTCGTTTCGTCGTAGTAGTCCGGCCATTCCTGGCTGTTGTGGATGCGCAGCCACTTCTGGGACGAACCGAGGCGACGCCAGGCGCGGAACGTCCCCGCCGTGTGCAACGAGTTGGAGTAACTGGCCACGACGTACGCCGGCACGGTGACCCGCTCGACGCGCGGGATCTTGTTGCGCCACAGGTCGCTGAGCAGCGGGTAGCGCTCGGCCTCGGCGAGGATGTCCTCCTTGCGGCCCTTACCCCAGTAGCTGTTGTCCCGGAGCTGCCGGGCGAACCCGGTGTCGGGCATGCCGCCGCGCATCACCAGGTCGCGGTAGACGTCGCTGACGCCTTCCCAGGGGTTGATCGCCGCCAAGTGCGGCGGCTGCTCGGCGGCGGCGAACCACTGGGCGACCGCGAGGTAGGAGGTGCCGCTCATCGCGACCTTGCCGGTGCACCAGTCCTGGACGGCCAGCCACTCGATCAGGTCGTAGCAGTCCCGGCCCTCCTGGCGATCCCACAGGGCGCTGTCGCCGTCGCAGTCGGAGACCCCGCGAACATCCGGATTGCAGATCGCGTAGCCCTGCGCACACCAGTAAGCCGGGTCGGGGCCTTCGAACTTGTGCAACCCCGACACGATGTCGTTGGCCAGGCCGACCAGCCCGAACACCCCCATCGCCGCCGGGGCGCTGCCCTCCCCCTTGCCGTACGGGCTCCACGCCACGATCACCGGCACCTTCTCGTCGCCCGGCGGTCGCAGGATGTCGACGTACGTGGTGACGCCGTCGCGCATGGTGACCGCCACGTCCTTGTCCAGCACGATGTCGACCGGCAACTCCCGGAATGCCGGCGCGAGCCGAAAGCCGGCCGGCAGGGTGCGGGTGCCGGGATCGAACCCGCTCAGCACGCCGTACCTATCACCCGGTTGCAGCGGATGAGACGGCATGAACAGCATCTCGTCCCGGGAGTCGTCGGAAGCCACTCCTGCACCCTATGGCCCGGCGGACTAAAACTCAACGGCTGTTTATATTCGCGAATCGCCGTCGACTACTTAAGGGCTGCTTAAGGGAGACCGACAGGGCTGCCGATAACATCGCTGCCATGACGAGCGTTACCGACCACACTGCGGAACCCGCTGCCGAACACACCATCGACATCCACACCACCGCGGGCAAGCTCGCCGAGCTGCACAAGCGCCGCGAAGAGTCGCTGCACCCGGTGGGCGAAGAGGCCGTCGAGAAGGTGCACGCCAAGGGCAAGCTGACCGCCCGCGAGCGCATTCTCGCCCTGCTCGACGAGGACTCGTTCGTGGAGCTCGACGCGCTGGCGCGGCACCGCAGCAAGAACTTCGGCCTGGAGAACAACCGGCCGCTGGGCGACGGCGTGATCACCGGCTACGGCACCATCGACGGCCGCGACGTGTGCATCTTCAGCCAGGACGCCACGGTGTTCGGCGGCAGCCTCGGCGAGGTGTACGGCGAGAAGATCGTCAAGATCCAGGAGCTGGCGATCAAGACCGGCCGCCCGCTGATCGGCATCAACGACGGCGCCGGCGCGCGGATCCAGGAGGGCGTCGTCTCCCTGGGCCTGTACAGCAAGATCTTCCGCAACAACATCCTGGCGTCGGGCGTCATCCCGCAGATCTCGCTGATCATGGGCGCCGCCGCGGGTGGGCACGTCTATTCCCCCGCGCTGACCGACTTCGTCGTGATGGTCGACCAGACCAGCCAGATGTTCATCACCGGCCCCGACGTCATCAAGACCGTCACCGGCGAGGACGTCACCATGGAGGAGCTGGGCGGTGCCCACACCCACATGGCCAAGTCGGGCACGCTGCACTACGTCGCCTCCGGCGAGCAGGACGCCTTCGACTGGGTCCGCGATCTGCTGGGCTACCTGCCGCCCAACAACGCCACCGACGCGCCCCGCTACGCCGAGCCGCACCCGCCGGGCGCCATCGAGGACAACCTCACCGAGGAGGACCTCGAGCTGGACACGCTGATCCCGGACTCCCCCAACCAGCCCTACGACATGCACGAGGTGATCACCCGGATCCTCGACGACGACGAGTTCCTGGAGGTCCAGGGCGGCTACGCGCAGAACATCATCGTCGGATTCGGCCGCGTCGAAGGCCGGCCGGTCGGGATCGTGGCCAACCAGCCGACGCAGTTCGCCGGGTGCCTGGACATCAACGCCTCGGAGAAGGCCGCCCGGTTCGTGCGGACCTGCGACTGCTTCAACATCCCGATCATCATGCTGGTGGACGTCCCGGGCTTCCTGCCGGGCACCGGCCAGGAGTACAACGGCATCATCCGCCGCGGCGCCAAGCTGCTGTTCGCCTACGGCGAGGCCACGGTCCCCAAGATCACCGTCATCACCCGCAAGGCCTACGGCGGCGCCTACTGCGTGATGGGCTCCAAGGACATGGGCTGCGACGTCAACCTGGCCTGGCCGTCGGCGCAGATCGCCGTGATGGGCGCCTCGGGTGCGGTCGGGTTCGTCTACCGCAAGCAGCTTTCCGAGGCGGCCAAGGAGGGCAAGGACGTCGACGCGCTGCGCCTGCAGCTGCAGCAGGAGTACGAGGACACCCTGGTCAACCCGTACGTCGCCGCCGAGCGGGGATACGTCGACGCGGTGATCCCGCCGTCGCACACCCGCGGCTACATCGGCACCGCGCTGCGCCTGCTGGAACGCAAGATCTCCCACCTGCCCCCCAAGAAGCACGGGAACATACCGCTGTGAGCGAGACGACCGACAACGTGCAGACCGACGTGCCGGCCGACGCGGAAGCCCACGCGGCACCCCACGAGCCGCACATCCAGATCCTGCGGGGTGAGCCCACCGCCGAGGAGGTGGCCGCCCTGGTCGCGGTCCTGGGTTGCGCCGGTGGCGCGCCGGAGCCCGAACAGCCCGAGCGGACCCGTTGGGGCCTGCCGGTCGACCGGCTGCGGTTCGCGATGACGAACTATCAGCGGCTCACGTTCCAGCAGATGACCCACATGAGGCATTGACCCGCCTGGTGCTGGCGTCGGCCTCGACCGGCCGGCTCAAGGTGCTGCGCCAGGCCGGCGTCGACCCGCTAGTCGTGGTCTCCGGCGTCGACGAGGATGCCGTCGCCGCCGCGCTGGGCCCGACCGCGTCGCCCGGTGACGTGGTGTGCGCCCTGGCCGAAGCCAAGGCCCAGCGGGTGGCCGGCGGGCTGGACGGTGATGTCGCGGCCGATTGCGTTGTGGTGGGCTGTGATTCGATGCTGTCGATCGACGACCGGCTGTGCGGCAAGCCCGGGACGGCCGAGGCCGCCGCGAGCCAGTGGCGCCTGATGGCCGGCCGCTCCGGTGAGCTGCACACCGGGCACTGCCTGCTGCGGCTGCGCGACGGCGCCATCACCCACCGCGAAGTCGAATCGCGTTGCACCACAGTTCATTTCGCCACCCCGTCGGAGGCGGACCTGCGGGCCTACGTCGCGGACGGGGAACCGCGTCACGTGGCGGGCGGGTTCACCCTGGACGGCCTGGGCGGCTGGTTCGTCGACGGCATCGACGGCGACCCCTCGAACGTGATCGGCGTCAGCCTGCCGCTACTGCGGTCGCTGCTGGAGCGGGTCGGGCTGTCGGTGTCCGCGCTGTGGACGGCAGCGCCGAGCCGCTAAATCCGCAGGCCCGCTCCGCCTTCGGCGCCGAAGTACATGTCGGGCCCGAACCCTAGGGTCAAGCCATGACCACGTGGAGCGAGTTCACCGCCCAAGCCCCGCGCATCGCCGGCATCTTCACCCGTCGCCATCGAGCCAGCGGCAACCTGTGCATGCTGGCCACCCTGCGCTCCGACGGCTTCCCCCGGATCAGCCCGATGGAGCCGCGGATCTTCGAGGACGAGTTGTGGCTGCCGGGAATGCCGGCCACCACCAAGTTCCTCGATCTGGCGCGCGACCCGAGGTTTTGTCTGCACACCGCGACCGTCGACACCGAGGTGACCGACGGGGACGCGAAATTGTGGGGGCTGGCCCGCGTCGTTCCCTACGGCGCGGTGCACCGGCGCTTTGCCGAGGCGCTGTTCTCCGAAACCGGACTGGACCTGCGCGACCAGCGATTCGACCTGCTCGGCGCCGATGTCACCGGGGCATCGGCGGTCGAGGTCCGAGACGGCCACCTGGATGTCACCATCTGGAATCCCGGCGTGCCCGAGCGGGTGGTCCGCAAGCACTGACCTGCTGGCCGTTTCGGAGCTGGCGGTAGGCTCGGCAGTGTGGCATTACCCCCCGATCCAAGCCCGACATTGTCGGCCTACGCCCACCCCGAGCGCCTGGTCACCGCCGACTGGCTGTCCGCCAACCAAGGCACCCCCGGCCTGGCGATCGTCGAATCCGACGAGGACGTGCTGCTCTACGACGTCGGCCATATCCCCGGCGCGGTGAAGATCGACTGGCACACCGACCTCAACGACCCACGGGTCCGCGACTACATCGACGGCGCGCGGTTCGCGGAGTTGATGGACCGCAAGGGCATCGCCCGCGACGACACCGTGGTGATCTACGGCGACAAGAGCAACTGGTGGGCCGCCTACGCGCTGTGGGTGTTCACGCTGTTCGGCCACCCGGACGTGCGGCTGCTCAACGGCGGCCGCGACCTGTGGCTGGCCGAACGCCGGGAGACCACGCTGGACGTCCCCACCAAGACCTCCAGCGGCTATCCCGTCGTGACCCGCAACGACGGGCCCATCCGCGCCTTCAAGGACGACGTGCTGGGCATTCTCGGCAGCCAGCCGCTGATCGACGTGCGCTCGCCGGACGAGTACACCGGCAAGCGCACGCACATGCCCGAGTACCCGGAGGAAGGCGTGCTGCGCGGCGGCCACATCCCCACCGCGCGGTCGATCCCGTGGGCCAAGGCCGTCGACGAGAGCGGCCGCTTCCGCAGCCGCCAGGAACTCGAGGAGCTGTACGGGTTCATCGAGCCGGACGACAAGACCGTCGTGTACTGCCGCATCGGCGAGCGGTCCAGCCACACCTGGTTCGTGCTGACCCATCTGCTGGGCAAGCCCGGGGTGCGCAACTACGACGGATCGTGGACCGAGTGGGGCAACACCGTGCGCACGCCGATCGTGGCGGGTGAAGAGCCGGGCACCGTCGAAGTCTGATGGCGGCGCCGCGATGACCATGCCCGCTCCCCTGGCCGAGGTGGTGTCCGACTTCGCCGAAGTCGAGGGCCAGGACAAGCTGGCGCTGCTGCTGGAATTCGCCAACGAGCTGCCGGCGCTGCCGCCCGACCTGCAAGAGGCGGCCATGGAGCCGGTGCCCGAGTGCCAGACGCCGCTGTTTTTGCATGTCGACGCCAGCGACCCCGACCGGGTGCGGCTGCACTTCAGCGCGCCCGCCGAATCGCCCACCACCCGTGGGTTCGCGTCGATTCTGGCCGCCGGTCTGGACGAGCAGCCCGCCGCCGCGATTTTGGCGGTGCCCGAGGATTTTTACGCCGACCTGGGCCTGGCCGCTCTGATCAGCCCGCTGCGTTTGCGCGGGTTGTCGGCGATGTTGGCCCGCATCAAGCGCAGGCTGCGCGAGTCGTCCTGAAAAAAGGTGGGCCGCCTCGTCGGGCCCAACGGCGCGGCGCTTAGACTTCCCGAGAACTCGTTGTAAGAAATTCTCTTAGAGAAGCCCGCAGAAATACGTCTGCGGTTATGCCAAACAGGAGGCGCTGTGGCTAGTCACGCCAGCTCGAGGATCTCCAAAGTGCTCGTCGCCAACCGCGGCGAAATCGCTGTCCGGGTGATCCGCGCGGCCCGCGATGCGGGCCTGTCCAGCGTGGCGGTGTACGCCGAGCCCGACGCCGACGCGCCGCACGTGCGTCTGGCCGACGAGGCGTTCGCGTTGGGTGGTCAGACGTCGGCCGAGTCCTACCTGGACATCGGCAAGCTCCTCGACGCGGCGGCCAAGTCGGGCGCCAACGCCGTCCACCCCGGCTACGGGTTCCTCTCGGAGAACGCCGATTTCGCCCAGGCGGTGCTGGACGCGAACCTGATCTGGATCGGGCCCAGCCCGCAGTCCATCCGCGACCTCGGTGACAAGGTCACCGCCCGCCACATCGCCGCCCGCGCGCAGGCGCCGCTGGTGCCCGGCACCCCCGACCCGGTCAAGGACGCCGATGAGGTGGTGGCCTTCGCCAAGGAGTACGGCGTGCCGATCGCCATCAAGGCGGCGTTCGGCGGCGGCGGCCGCGGCATGAAGGTGGCCCGCACCATCGAAGAGATCCCCGAGCTGTTCGAGTCGGCCACCCGCGAGGCCGTCGCCGCGTTCGGCCGCGGCGAGTGCTTCGTCGAGCGCTACCTGGACAAGCCGCGCCACGTGGAGGCCCAGGTGATCGCCGACCAGCACGGCAACGTCATCGTCGCCGGCACCCGCGACTGCTCGCTGCAGCGCCGGTTCCAGAAGCTGGTGGAGGAGGCCCCCGCGCCGTTCCTGACCGACGCGCAGCGCAAGGAGATCCACGAGTCGGCGAAGCGGATCTGCAAGGAGGCGCACTACTACGGCGCCGGCACCGTCGAGTACCTGGTCGGCCAGGACGGCCTGATCTCCTTCCTGGAGGTCAACACCCGCCTGCAGGTCGAGCACCCGGTCACCGAGGAGACCGCCGGCATCGACCTGGTGCTGCAGCAGTTCAAGATCGCCAACGGCGAGAAGCTGGACCTCACCGAGGACCCGACGCCGCGCGGGCACGCCATCGAGTTCCGGATCAACGGCGAGGACGCCGGACGCGGCTTCCTGCCCGCGCCCGGCCCGGTCACCCGCTACGACATCCCGACCGGACCCGGCGTGCGGCTGGACTCGGGCGTGGAGGCCGGTTCGGTCATCGGCGGCCAGTTCGACTCGATGCTGTCCAAGTTGATCGTGTACGGCGCCACCCGCGAGGAGGCGCTCGCCCGCTCGCGGCGCGCGCTGGACGAATTCCACGTCGAGGGTCTGGCCACGGTCATCCCGTTCCACCGGGCCGTGGTGTCCGACCCGGCGTTCATCGGTGACGGCGAAAGCTTCTCGGTGCACACCCGCTGGATCGAGACCGAGTGGAACAACACCATCGAACCGTTCACCGGCGGCGAGCCTCTCGACGAAGAGGACGCCCGGCCGCGCCAAAAGGTGGTCGTGGAGGTCGGCGGCCGCCGGCTCGAGGTGTCGCTGCCCGGCGACCTGGCGCTGTCGAACGGCGGCGCCGCCGATCCGGCCGGAGTCATCCGCAAGAAGCCCAAGCCGCGCAAGCGCGGGGCGCACGCGGGTGCGGCCGCCTCCGGCGACGCGGTGACCGCGCCCATGCAGGGCACCGTGGTCAAGGTCGCGGTCGAGGAGGGCCAGGAGGTCGCCGCGGGCGATCTGGTCGTGGTGCTCGAGGCGATGAAGATGGAGAACCCGGTCACCGCGCACAAGGACGGTGTCATCACCGGACTTGCGGTCGAGCCCGGCGCCGCCATCACCCAGGGCACCGTGCTCGCCGAGATCAAATAACGCTCCCTGAGAGATTTCCCAGACACGTTGTAGGCCTTGGCCACCGCGAGTAGGGTTGCGGGCAAGGTTGAGTTCACAGCCGCCCGGGATACGTTCGTGACGTGGGTAGGCGGAATTCCCTTCATCTGGCGAATTTCCTTCGCACGGCTTACGTATCGACATAACAAATCCCCGCAGGGGATATGGAGTCAACAATGTCTGTGGCCCAATCCTGGCAACAAAGCCGCACAGCACAATTCACCGCCCGCTGGGGCCCGACGGGCACCCTGATCACGGTCGACGGTGAGCTCGATGCGGCCAACGCCGACCAACTCGCCGCCTACGTGCGGCAGAGCACCAATCGTTCGCGGCGGGTGATCCTCGACCTACGCGGCCTGAAATTCATTGGCACGGCGGGCTTTTCCGCCCTGCACCGGATCAACGTCGCGTGCTCGGCCGCCCAGGTGTCCTGGGCCATGGCACCCAGCCCGGCGGTGGCGAGGTTGTTGCGGGTCTGCGACCCCGACGCCACGCTGCCGGTGACGACGCCGCGGGCCGAGCCGCTGCTGGAGCCGCTCCGCGTTGACGACGAAGACGAAGAGCCCCGGGCGCTACTGCAACTGGTCCCGGAGCCGCGTTAGCGACTTCGCCAGCAGGCGCGACACGTGCATCTGGGAGATGCCGACCCGCTCGGCGATCTGGGTCTGTGTCATCGACTCGAAGAACCGCAGCACCAACACCGTTCGCTCCCGCTCGGGCAGCGCCTCGAGCAGGGGTCGTAGCGATTCCTGGTCCTCGATGCGGTCCAGTCCGGTGTCGACGTCACCCAGGGTGTCCGCGATGGCGCGGGCTTCCTCTTCCTCGCTGCCGCCGCCGCTGTCGATCGACAACGTGTTGTAGGAGCTTCCGGCCACCAGGCCCTCGACCACCTCTTCGCGGTCCATTTCGAGCTCGGCGGCGAGTTCGGTCGCCGTCGGCGCCCGGCCCAGCCGCTGCGACAGGTCGGCGGTGGCGGTGCCCAGGCGCAGGTGCAGTTCCTTGAGCCGCCGCGGGACCTTGACCGACCAGCTGTTGTCGCGGAAGTGGCGGCGGACCTCGCCCATGATCGTCGGCACCGCGAAGGACACGAAGTCCGACCCGGCCTCGACGTCGAAGCGGACGACGGCGTTGACCAATCCGACGCGCGCCACCTGGACCAGGTCGTCGCGCGGTTCGCCGCGACCCTCGAAGCGGCGCGCGATGTGGTCGGCCAGCGGCAGGCAGCGCTCGACGATCTTGTCCCGTTGACGTTGGAATTCCATGGAGTCGGGCGTGATGTTGGCCAACTCACGGAACATGTCCGGAACATCGGCGTATTCGTTCGGACGTGAAACCGAACCGCCGGCAGCTCGCGCTGTCACCTGCTGGAGGCCGCCCGTCGCGCCGTCAGCGTGATGCCGAAAACACTGCCGGTTTCATTGGGTTCGCGACCGTCATGGAAAGTCTGGACGTCGTCGGCCAACGACGTCAGCACGTGCCAACTGAAGCTGCCGGGCGCCACCACGTCGTGGGTGTCACATGCCGCGGAGGCTTCCACCACCAATTGGTCGTCTTGCGGGTCGACCACGACGATCAGGGTCGCGTCGGGAGTGGCCGAACGAATCAACCGGGTGCACACTTCGTCGACCGCGAGCCGCAGGTCCGCCACCGCGTCGAAATCCAGGTCCTCGAAGGTGCCGATAGCACCGACCAGGGTGCGCAGCATCGCGAGGTTCTCCAGTCGCGCAGCAACGTGGAGCTCGACGGCGCGGTGGCCGCGCGGACGCTTGTTAGCGTGCAATCCAGCATCGTTCATATGGTCTCCCGGCAATGTTTGACTGACACTACTACTGCTTCGCAGCCCACCGTGGACCTCGCGCTCGAGCCGGTTAGTCATGATCGCCGCCGGGTATTCGGCCCGATGTGCGTGGGCCTGACACGACAGACACAGACGCGACGCGCCGGTACACGCGCGTCGCGGTGATCGCCGGGGTCACGCTGGTCGTCTTGCTCCTGGTCGCAGTGGGCATTTATGTCGGTGTGTTCGTGATGTTGTCCCCCATGATGGGGTGACCACGCAAACGCAACCGTTCCGGCACTCATCATGGTGCAGACCTGATACCCACAAGTCCGCGGCCGTAACCGCCGATTCGGCTTTCATGCGATATTTCACACAGCGCGGCGTCCGGGCAGGTCACCGGCGAAAAAGGCGGCCGAGTCGGTGCCGGATCGGCGGCCCTAGCTGGCCGGCCACTGCCGGTGCACCTCGGGATGTTCGGTGTACCAGCGATCGGCGATCCGGCGAATCCTGCGGTGCTCCACCGCCAGCCAGGCCAGCCCCAGCACCGTGGCGATGACCGCGACGACGCCCGCGGTCATGCCCTCGTGGTGATGTCCGCTGCCGAAGGCCGCCAGACTGCCGCAAGCCCCGATCACGCCCGCGACGACTAAGAGGTAGCCAGGCCAGTGCAAGACGTCGATCAGCGACTCGCCGGCGAGCGGTCGCGTGGTCCTCAGATGGTCGACGGGGTCATGGTAGGTGTCTCCCATAGCTGCTCCTCACCGCACCATCAACGTTAGATCGCGGGAGAACAAACCTAAAGAGCCAGTACCGGCCCTGCGATCGGAGCGACACCCATGGCGACCATCAGCGCCATCGCCGTCAGCAAGAACCAGCCCGCGCCGTGCCAACCCCACCAGGTCCCCTCGGCCTTCCACACCCGATAAGTGCGCACGAACGCCCAGACCCCGGCGACCAGGGCGATGAGCGGGCCGCCGAACGCCAACAGGGTGCGCTGGGGCGGACCGCATGCCACGGTGTCCACATTCACCCCCGGGCAAGTACTCACCCACACCGCCGCGATCAATAGGAAGCCGACGGCAGCGAGCGTGGCCAGCACGGTGAACCGGACGGCGGCCAGCACCTCGCCGTCCTCCTGTCCCAGGCGATCACCACCTGATCGCGCATCCGCTTTCTGCATCGTTGTCACCTCCCCTTCGGGGCCTCACGCTTATCTTTTATTCGTTCGCCGCGTCGCATTGGTTACCGCGCTAGCTTCTGGGCAGCAGTCGCGCGCTGGTAGCAGCGGAAGGCGCAGGGGTTCAAATACCCCGCGGCAAACCGGGGTAAACCGGCTCGGCGTGAGGTCAACTCGCTAATTCAGGGTCCGCAGCGCGGCGCGGATGGCGCGGATCGCGGCGTCGATCTCCGCGCGCGAGACGGTCAGCGCCGGACGGAACCGGACACCGTCGTCGCCCGAGGGCAGCACGATCACCGCGCGCCGCCACAACAGGCGGATCAATTCGTCGCGGTCGGCGGCGCTGGGCAGGCTGAACGCGCACATCAGGCCGCGCCCCCGGGGGTCGAGCACGACGCCGGGAAATTCCTCGGCGAGCTCGTCGAGGCGGTCGCGCAGGTGGGCGCCGTGCTCGGCGGCGTGGGTGAACAGGTCGTCGGCCTCGATCACCTCCAGGATGCGGCGGGCGCGCACCATGTCGGCCAGGTTGCCGCCCCATGTCGAGTTCAGCCGCGACGGGACCGCGAAGACGTTTTCGGCGACCTCGTGAACCCGGCGGCCCGCCATGATCCCGCACACCTGGGTCTTCTTCCCGAACGCCACCACGTCGGGCGGCACGCCCAATTGCTGGTAGGCCCACGGCGTTCCGGTCAGGCCGCAGCCGGTCTGCACCTCGTCGAAGATCAGCAGGGCGTCGTGGGAGTCGCACAGCTCGCGCATGGCCGCGAAGAACTCGGGCCGGAAGTGACGGTCGCCGCCCTCGCCCTGGATGGGCTCGGCCACGAAGCATGCGATGTCGTGCGGGTGTGCTTCGAAGGCCGCCCGGGCCTGGCGCAGCGACTCGGCTTCGAGCGCCGCCATGGCCGCCCCGTCCAGGCCGGGCCGGAGGAACGGGGCATCGATGCGCGGCCAGTCGAACTTGGGGAAGCGGGCGACCGTTGCCGGCTTGGTGTTGGTCAGCGACAGCGTGTATCCGCTGCGACCGTGGAAGGCGCCGCGCAGGTGCAGCACCCGGGTGCCCAGCCCGGGATCGATCCCGCGGGCTTCGTTGAGCCGGCTCTTCCAGTCGAACGCCACCTTGAGCGCGTTCTCCACCGCCAGCGCGCCGCCGTCGACGAAGAACAGGTGCGGCAGGGCCGGATCGCCCAGCACCCGGGCGAACGTCTGCACGAAGCCGGCCATCGCGACCGAGTACACGTCGGAGTTGCTCGGCTTGTTCAGCGCGGCCTGGGTCAGCTCGGCGCGAAACTGCTCGTCGCCGGCCAGCGCGGGGTGGTTCATGCCCAGCGCCGACGACGCGAAGAAGGTGAACATGTCCAGGTAGCGCCGCCCGTCGCGGGCGTCGTACAGGTAGGAGCCCGCGGAGCGGGCCAGGTCGAGCACGAAGTCGAAGCCATCCACCTGAATGCTGCGCGCCAGCACCTCGTGCACCCGTTCGGGCTCGGTGCGCCGGCCGGTGAAGCGGTCCAGGGTGGCGGTCATGGCGCTCATGGTAGCCGATTTTTACGGAATCATGAGGGATGCGCCGTATATTTTATGGTATTCGTTGCCTATCGGTGTAAAAAGTATTCAATATGATGGTGCTTCGCGTCCTGACGTTCGCGGTGGTCCGGATCCGCTGCAGCAGGTCTTCCAGCGCCCGGGCGGACTCGACACGCACCAGCAGGACGTAGCTCTCCTCGCCGGCCACCGAGTGACACGATTCGATCTCCTCGATGTGTTCGAGGCGGGCGGGCGCATCATCGGGTTGAGAGGGATCCAAGGGAGTGATGGCCACGAACGCCGACAGCAGGTGCCCGACCGCCTCCGGGTCGATGCGCGCCGAGTATCCCGCGATCACCCCCCGCGCCTCGAGCCTGCGCACCCGCGACTGCACCGCCGAGACCGACAACCGGGCGCTGGCGGCCAGCTCCGCCAGCGTCGCGCGGCCGTCGGCGACCAACTCGCGCACCAGAATCCGGTCGACCTCGTCGAGCGTCTCACTCATGGCCGGAGACTATCGCAGGACCGCGCCGCCGTGACCCGCCCGAAATGGCTGGCAGCCTGGCAGCTCCGGGAGCGGTTCGCCGCGGGCCTGTCGGCGATGTACGCCGCCGAGGTGCCGGCATACGGCACCCTGGTCGAGGTCAGCGAGCAGGTCAACGCCGATTACGCGGCGGGCCATGCCGATGCCGAACGCTTCGGCTCGCTGCGGCGGGTCACCGCCGAGCGGCACGGCGCCATCCGGGTGGGCGGTCCGGCCGAACTGGTCGCCGTCGCCGACCTTTTCGCCGCGTTCGGCATGCTGCCGGTCGGCTACTACGACCTGCGGCGCGCCGCGTCCCCGGTCCCGGTGGTGTCGACCGCCTTCCGGCCGGTCGACCCAGAAGAGCTGTCCCGCAACCCCTTCCGGGTGTTCACCTCGATGCTGGCCACCCGCGACGCGCGCTACTTCGACGGCGACCTGCGCCGCCGCGTCGACGCCTTCGTGACCCGGCGCCGGCTGTTCGACCCCGCGCTGCTGGCCCAAGCGCGGGTCATCGCCGCCGCGGGCGGCTGCGACGCCGACCAGGCGCCGGGGTTCGTCGCGGCGGCCGTGGCGGCGTTCGCGTTGTCCGACGAACCGATCGAGCGGTCCTGGTACGACGAACTCGCCCGGGTCTCGGGCGTGGCCGCCGACATCGCCGGCGTCGGCACCACCCACATCAACCACCTCACGCCGCGGGTGCTCGACATCGACGAGTTGTACCGGCGGATGACCCGGCGCGGCATCACCATGATCGACGCGATCCAGGGCCCGCCCCGCACCGACGGCCCCGCGGTGCTGTTGCGCCAGACCTCGTTTCGCGCCCTGGCCGAACCCCGCCGCTTCCGCGACGACGGCCGCATCAGCACCGGGACGCTGCGGGTGCGCTTCGGCGAAGTGGAGGCGCGCGGCGTCGCGCTGACGCCGAAGGGCCGGCGACGCTACGACGCCGCGATGGGCGCTGCCGACCCGGCTGCGGTGTGGGCGCAGTACTTCCCGGGCACCGACGCGGAGATGGCCGCCGACGGGCTGGCCTATTACCGCGGCGGCGACCCGTCGGCGCCGATCGTCTACGAGGACTTCCTGCCCGCGTCGGCGGCGGGCATCTTCCGGTCGAACCTGGATGCCGACGCGGGCTTTGAAAACGGTGCCGCCCCCGACGATTCCGGCTACGACGCCGCCTGGCTGGCCGGGGCCATCGGCCGCGAGATCTACGACCCGTATGCCCTCTACGAAGCGCTCTCCCAGGAGGCACTCTGATGAATCTGCCGACCGCTGACCAACTGCGCGCCCGGGCGCGTGAGGCCCTGCGCGCGATGGGCGCCGATGTCGCGCTCGGCGAGCCGGACGGCCACGGGATGCCGGCCAGCACCCCGATCACCGGCGAGGTGTTGTTCACCATCGCGCCCACCACACCCGAGCGGGCCGAGCGGACGATCAGCGAAGCGGCCCAGGCGTTCTCGGTGTGGCGCGGCACACCGGCCCCGGTACGCGGCGCGCTGGTGGCCCGCCTCGGCGAGCTGCTGACCGCGCACCGCGGCGAGCTGGCCACCCTGGTGACCCTCGAGGTCGGCAAGATCACCTCCGAGGCCGCCGGCGAGGTGCAGGAGATGATCGACATCTGCCAGTTCGCGGTCGGCCTGTCGCGCCAGCTCTACGGCCGCACCATCGCCTCGGAACGCCCCGGCCACCGGCTGCTGGAGACCTGGCACCCGCTCGGTGTCGTCGGCGTGATCACCGCGTTCAACTTCCCGGTCGCGGTTTGGGCCTGGAACGCCGCGCTGGCCCTGGTGTGCGGGGACCCGGTGGTGTGGAAGCCCTCGGAGCTGACGCCGTTGACGGCGCTGGCCACCCAGTCGTTGATCGCCCGGGCCGCGGCCGACGTCGGCGCCCCGCCTGCGGTGAGCTCGCTGGTGCTAGGCGACCGCGACCTCGGCGAGCTGCTGGTGGACGACCCGCGCGTCGCGCTGGTGTCGGCGACCGGTTCGGTCCGGATGGGCCGGGCCGTCGGTCCCCGCGTCGCCGCGCGGTTCGGCCGGGTGCTGCTGGAGTTGGGCGGCAACAACGCCGCCATCGTGACGCCGTCGGCCGACCTGGACCTTGCGGTGCGCGCGGTGGTGTTCGCGGCCGCCGGCACCGCGGGGCAGCGCTGCACCACCCTGCGCCGGCTGATCGTCCACCGCTCGGTGGCCGACGAGGTGGTCGCGCGCGTCGCGTCCGCCTTCGGGCAGCTGCGCATCGGTGACCCGTCGGCGCCGGACACGCTGGTCGGACCGCTGATTCACGAGACCGCCTACCGCGACATGGTGGGGGCGCTCGAACAGGCGCGCGCCGACGGCGGCGAGGTGATCGGCGGCGAGCGCACCCATCCCGAGGCCCCCGAACACCCGAGTTCCTACTACGTCGCGCCGGCGCTGGTGCGGATGCCCGCGCAGACCGCCATCGTGGCCACCGAAACGTTCGCGCCCATCCTCTACGTGCTGACCTACGACGAGCTCGACGACGCGATCGCCCTCAACAACGCGGTGCCGCAGGGCCTTTCGTCGGCCATTTTCACCACCGACCTACGCGAGGCCGAGCGCTTCCTGGCCGAATCCGACTGCGGAATCGCCAATGTCAACATCGGCACGTCCGGCGCGGAGATCGGCGGCGCGTTCGGCGGAGAGAAGGAAACCGGCGGCGGACGCGAATCCGGCACCGATTCGTGGCAGGCCTACATGCGCCAAAGTACCAATACCGTCAATTATTCCGGCGAGTTACCGCTGGCCCAGGGCGTGAAGTTCGGATGAATCCAAAGTGGCCGGGGTCTCATGTCGTATGAGTACTATCTGACACATGCCGACTGCCCGCAGGCGCTTATCCCCCGAGGATCGACGCGCTGAGCTGCTCGCTTTAGGGGCAGAGGTCTTTGGGAAGCGGCCCTACGACGAGGTCCGCATCGACGAGATCGCGGAACGCGCCGGGGTGTCGCGGGCCCTGATGTATCACTACTTCCCCGACAAACGGGCATTCTTCGCGGCGGTGGTCAAGGACGAGGCCGACCGCCTGTACGAGAACACCAACATGGACGACGCCACCGGCCTGACCATGTACGAAGAGGTCCGCACCGGCGTCATGGCCTACATGGCCTACCACGAGCAGAACCCCGAGGCGGCGTGGGCCGCCTACGTCGGCCTGGGCCGGTCCGACCCGGTTCTGCTGGGCGTCGACGATGAAGCCAAGAACCGTCAGCTCGAGCACATCATGAGCCGGATCAGCGACCTGGTGGCCAAGACCCCCGCGGGGAAGCTGGAACCCGACGTCGAGCGGGACCTGCGGGTGATCTGCCACGGCTGGCTGGCGTTCACCTTCGAGTTGTGCCGGCAGCGCATCATCGACCCCACCACGAATGCCGATCGCCTCGCCGACGCGTGCGCGCACTCGCTGTTCGACGCCATCGCCCGGGTCCCCGAGATCCCCGAGGAACTGTCCCACGCGATGGCGACCGCTCGGATCGAGCCGCGCTAGCCGACGCCTTGTCGGTGCCCGTTGGCACCATGGACGGGTGAGCACTCGCGCCGACTCCGGGCCGCCCGGCCGCCCCGACCCGTTGGGCCGGTTCAGCGCCATCACCCGCGAGTGGTTCACCAGCACCTTCGACGCACCCACCACCGCGCAGGCCGACGCGTGGAACGCGATCGCCGACGGCCACAACACACTGGTGATCGCCCCGACCGGATCGGGTAAGACGCTGGCGGCGTTCCTGTGGGCGCTGGACAGCCTCGCCGCCTCGGCCGAGCGTCCGCCCGGCACCCGGGTCCTCTACGTCTCCCCGCTCAAGGCGCTGGCCGTCGACGTCGAGCGCAACCTGCGCACCCCCCTGGCCGGGCTCACCCGCATCGCCGAAAGCCGGGGCCTGCCCGCCCCCGACATCAGCGTCGGGGTCCGTTCCGGCGACACCCCGCCCGCCACCCGCCGCCAGCTGATCAACCGCCCGCCCGACGTGCTGATCACCACGCCCGAGTCGCTGTTCTTGATGCTCACCTCGGCCGCCCGCGAGACGCTGGCCGGCGTCCAGACCGTGATCGTCGACGAGATCCACGCCATCGCCGCCGGCAAGCGCGGCGCGCACCTGGCGGTGTCGCTGGAGCGCCTCCAGGATTTGACACAAGCGCTGCGCGAGGACAAGCCCGCCCAGCGCATCGGGTTGTCGGCCACGGTCCGCCCGCCCGAGGAGCTCGCCCGGTTCCTGTCCGGGCAGGCGCCGACAACCGTAGTGGCCCCGCCGTCGGCCAAGACGGTCGAGCTCAGCGTGCAGGTGCCGGTGCCGGACATGGCCAACCTGGCGAACAACACCATCTGGCCCGACGTGGAGAACCGCCTGGTCGACCTGATCGAATCGCACAATTCGACCATCGTGTTCGCCAACTCGCGGCGACTGGCCGAGCGGCTTACCGCCCGCCTCAACGAGATTCACGCCGAGCGCAGCGGCGTCGAACTCGCCACGGACGCCAACCCGAAGGTGGCCGGGGGCGCCCCGGCGCACATCATGGGCAGCGGCCAGACCTACGGCGCCGACCCGATACTGGCGCGCGCCCACCACGGCTCGGTCAGCAAGGAACAACGCGCCCTGGTCGAGGAGGACCTCAAGCGCGGGCTGCTCAAGGCTGTGGTGGCCACCTCCAGCCTGGAGCTGGGCATCGACATGGGCGCGGTCGATCTGGTGATCCAGGTGGAGGCGCCCCCGTCGGTGGCCAGCGGCCTGCAGCGCATCGGCCGGGCCGGCCACCAGGTCGGCGAGGTCTCGCAGGGGGTGCTGTTCCCCAAGCACCGGACCGACCTGATCGGCTGTGCGGTCAGCGTGCAGCGCATGCTGACCGGCCAGATCGAGACCATGCGGGTGCCCGCCAATCCGCTGGACATCCTGGCGCAGCAGACCGTCGCGGCGGCGGCGCTGGAACCGCTGGACGCCGATCGGTGGTTCGACACCGTCCGGCGGGCCGCCCCGTTCGCGACGCTGCCGCGCAGCGTCTACGAGGCCACCCTTGACCTGTTGAGCGGCAAGTACCCGTCCACCGAATTCGCCGAGCTGCGACCGCGATTGGTCTACGACCGCGACACCGGCACGCTGACCGCCCGGCCCGGCGCACAGCGGCTGGCCGTGACGTCGGGCGGCGCCATCCCCGATCGCGGGCTGTTCACGGTGTACCTGGCCTCCGAAGCCGAAAAGCCTTCGCGGGTGGGCGAACTCGAAGAGGAAATGGTCTACGAGTCGCGTCCCGGCGACGTCATCTCCCTGGGCGCCACCAGCTGGCGGATCACCGAGATCACCCACGACCGGGTGCTGGTGATCCCCGCCCCCGGCCAGCCCGCCCGGCTGCCGTTCTGGCGCGGCGACGGCCTGGGCCGCCCGGCCGAGCTGGGCGCCGCGCTCGGCGCCTTCACCGGCGAGCTGGCCGGCCTCAAGCGCGCGGCCTTCGACACCCGCTGCGCCGAGCTGGGTTTCGACGCGTATGCCACCGACAACCTGTGGGGCCTGCTCGAGGAGCAGCGCGGCGCCGCCGGGGTGGTGCCGACCGACACCACGCTGCTGGTCGAGCGGTTCCGCGACGAGCTGGGCGACTGGCGGGTGATCCTGCACTCGCCGTACGGGCTGCCGGTGAACGGGCCGCTGGCGCTGGCGGTGGCCCGCCGGCTGCGCGAGCGCTACGGCATCGACGAGAAGCCCACCGCGTCGGACGACGGCGTCGTGGTGCGGCTGCCCGACACCATTTCGGATTTCGCGTCGGAGGCCGGGACCGAAACCCCGCCCGGCGCCGACCTTTTCGTCTTCGACGCCGAGGAGATCGACCCGATCGTCACCGCCGAGGTGGGCGGCTCGGCGCTGTTCGCGTCGCGGTTCCGCGAGTGCGCGGCGCGCGCCCTGCTGTTGCCGCGCCGGCATCCCGGGCGCCGCTCGCCGCTGTGGCAACAGCGCCAGCGCGCCGCCCAGTTACTGGAGGTGGCCCGCAAATACCCCGACTTCCCGGTGGTGCTGGAGACCATCCGCGAATGCCTGCAGGACGTCTACGACGTTCCCGCCCTGACCCGGCTGATGACCGGCATCGCGCAGCGGCGGGTGCGGGTGCTCGAGGTCGAGACGCAACGGCCGTCGCCGTTCGCGGCGTCGCTGCTGTTCGGCTATGTCGGCGCGTTCATGTACGAGGGCGACAGCCCGCTGGCCGAGCGCCGGGCGGCCGCGCTGTCACTGGACAGCACGCTGCTGGCCGAGCTGTTGGGCCGGGTGGAGCTGCGTGACCTGCTCGACCCCGAGATCATCGCCGCCACCGGCCGCCAGCTCCAGCACCTCGCGCCGGACCGGGCCGCCCGCGACGCCGAGGCGGTGGCGGACCTGCTGCGGCTGCTGGGCCCGCTGACCGAGGACGAGGTGGCCGCCCGCGCCGGCGGCGCCGACGTGGGAGGTTGGCTGGAGGGGCTACGCGCGGCCCGGCGCGCGCTGACGGTGTCGTTCGCCGGCCGCAGCTGGTGGGTGGCCATCGAGGACATCGGCCGACTGCGCGACGGCATCGGCATCGCGGTCCCCCTCGGCGTGCCGGCCGCCTTCACCGAGGAGGTGGCCGACCCGCTGGGTGAACTGCTGGGCCGCTACGCGCGCACCCACACCCCGTTCACCACGGCCGAGGCCGCCACCCGGTTCGGGCTGGGGCTGCGGGTGACCGCCGACATCCTGGGCCGGCTGGCCGGTGACGGCCGGCTGGTGCGCGGTGACTTCGTCGCCGCGGCCGAGGCGGACGGGGCGCCCGTGGCCGGCGGCGAACAATGGTGCGACGCCGAGGTGCTGCGCATCCTACGGCGGCGGTCCCTGGCGGCGCTGCGTGCCCAGGTCGAGCCGGTCAGCACCGCCGCCTACGGCCGGTTCCTGCCGGCCTGGCATCGCGTGGGCTCCGCCGAATCATCGCGCTCGCCAAGCCATTCCGGGTTGGACGGCCTGATGTCGGTGATCGATCAGCTGGCCGGTGTGCGGATGCCCGCCTCGGCGGTCGAGCCGCTGGTGCTGGCGCCCCGGGTCCGCGACTACTCCCCCGCGCTGCTCGACGAGCTGCTCGCCACCGGCGAGGTCACCTGGTCGGGGGCCGGGTCGATTTCGACCGGCGACGGCTGGATCGCGTTGCACCCCAGCGAATCCGCGCCGCTGACCCTGGCCGGGCCGGCGGACATCGAGCTGGGCGACGCCCACCGCGCCGTCCTGGACACGCTGGCCCCGGGCGGCGCCTATTTCTTCCGCCAGCTCACCCAGAGCGGGTTCGGCGAGTCCGAGCTCAAAGCCGCGTTGTGGGAACTGATCTGGGCCGGCTGGATCACCGGCGACACGTTCGCCCCGGTGCGCGCCCTGCTCGGTGGCACCGGAAGCCGCAAGCGCTCGGCACCCGCGCACCGGTCGCACCGGCCGCCGCGGCTGAGCCGCTACAGCGTCGCGCATCCCCACTCCCGGCCCGCCGACCCGACCGTGGCCGGCCGGTGGTCGATCCTGCCGGCCCCGGAGCCGGACTCCACGCTGCGCGCCCACTACCAGGCCGAGCTCCTGCTGGGCCGCCACGGCGTGCTGACCCGCGGCGCGGTGGCCGCCGAGGGCGTGCCCGGCGGGTTCGCCACGCTGTACAAGGTGCTGAGCACCTTCGAGGACGCGGGCCGCTGCCAGCGCGGCTACTTCATCGAGTCGCTGGGCGGGGCGCAGTTCGCGGTCGCGTCGACCGTCGACCGGCTGCGCGCCTACTCCGACGGGGTCGACCCGGAACGGCCCGAGTACCGGGCGGTCGCGCTGGCCGCCGCGGACCCGGCCAACCCCTACGGCGCCGCGCTGCCGTGGCCGGGCGCCCGCGGCGAGGGGGCCCGCCCGGGCCGCAAGGCCGGCGCGCTGGTGGTGCTGGTCGACGGCGAGCTGGCCTGGTTCCTCGAGCGCGGCGGCCGGTCGCTGCTCACCTTCACCGACGACCCGGCCGCCCAGCACGCCGCGGCCACCGCGCTGGCCGACCTGGTCGCCTCCCGCCGCGTCGCGTCGATCCTGGTCGAACGCATCGACGGCGCGCCGGCATTGCAGCCAAACGCGGGCGGGCCCGGCCCGGCCGACGCCCTGTCCGACGCCGGATTCGCCCGCACGCCGCGCGGGATGCGGCTGCGCTGACATGCCCGAGGGTGACACCGTCTGGCACACCGCCGCCGTGCTGCGCGAGCATTTGGTCGGCGGCACGCTGACCCGCTGCGACATCCGGGTGCCGCGGTTCGCCACCGTCGATCTCACCGGGCAGGTGGTCGACGAGGTGCTCAGCCGCGGCAAGCACCTGTTCATCCGGGTGGGGCCGGCCAGCATTCACTCGCACCTGAAAATGGACGGCAGCTGGCGGGTCGGCAAGCGCGCGCAGCGCGTCGACCACCGGGCGCGCATCATCCTGGAAACCGCCACCGCCCGGGCGGTCGGCGTCGACCTGGGGGTGCTGGAGGTCCTGGAACGCGACCGCGACGGCGACGCCGTCGCGCACCTGGGCCCCGACCTGCTGGGCGAAGATTGGGATCCGGCCCTGGCCGCGGCCAATCTGACCGCGGACCCGGACCGGCCGATCGCCGAGGCGCTGCTGGACCAGCGGGTGCTGGCCGGGGTCGGCAACGTGTACAGCAACGAATTGTGTTTCCTCACCGGGCATCTGCCCACCGCGCCGGTGCGTGACATCGCCGATCCCCGCCGGCTGGTCTCGCGCGCCCGGGACATGTTGTGGCTCAACAGGTTCCGCTGGAACCGGTGCACCACAGGCGACACCCGGGCGGGCCGGCAGCTATGGGTCTACGGGCGATCGGGCCAGCCCTGCCGCCGCTGCGGCACCGCGGTCGAGTTCGACGTCGCGACGGAACGGGTGACCTACTGGTGCCCGTCGTGCCAGCGCTGAGGCGCTAGTCGCGATGGCGGCGACCCCCGGCGCCCGGCTTCGCCGCGCTTGCGATCACAGCTAGTCGCGGGCGTGCGCGAGGAAGAACTGGGCGATGGCCTCGGACCCGTCCAGCGCGCGGGTGGTGGGGCCGATGACGGCCGCCGGCAGGTACTGCTTGCCGCCCGGCCAGGTGTGCCCGCCGCGGTCGATCTTGTAGAACACCACCTCGGTGTTGGCCGCGCACCCGGTGGACTCGTAGCGGTGCACGACGGTGCCGTCGCGGACATCGGGCAGCGCCTCCATGGCCGGATCGCCCTGGCAGCCGTCGGCCGAACGCCACTTGTCCACCATGGTGTCCGCCGAGATGGAATGGCTCAGCCCGCCGCGCCCGCGCACCGCCCCACCCTTGAAGGGCACCAGCGGGTCGGCCGTGCCGTGGGCCTCCCAGACCGCCACCGGCTGTGACGGGTTGCAAGCCACCCCGACGCCCAGGGTGCCGGCCACCGGGGCGACCGCGGCGAAGACGTCGGCCCGGTCGCACGCCAGCCGGTTGCTCATGAAGCCGCCGTTGGACATCCCGGTGACGAACACGTGCCCGGGCGCGACGCCGTAGTCGTGCTGCACCTTGGTCACCAGCCCGACCAGAAATGCCACATCGTTGATGTGGTGGCGATCGGCGGGCGAGGCGCCGCGCCCGTCGGCCCAGCTCTTGTCGTAACCGTCGGGGTAAACCACCAGCAGGTTGTGGGCGTCAGCAACGGTGTCGAAGCCCGTCAGGGCGCGCTGCGAGATCCCGCTACCACCGCCGCCGTGCAAACTGAGCACCAGCCCGACGGGGTCGCCCGCCGGCACGTGCAACATGTAGGTTCGGTCCATGCCGCCGGATCGAAAGGTGCCCGGAATGTCTCGAGCGCTCGCCGCCGACACGTGCCGCACGCCGCAGCCGACCACGCATATCGCCACCACAGCGAGCCACAGCCACCGCCCGTATGCCATGTCGTCAGATCACCGGCAGCGCGCCGGCGCGGGCTCGCCGGTAACGCGCGTCCGACGCGGGAGCAAACCCTTGTGTGGCACACACCGCATTATCGGCGATCCCGCACCCGGCGGCACCGCGACATGCAAGCATTCGAACTAGCCCCGCCTTCAGCAAGCGACGGCACTTCTGTTCCACGGGAGTATCAGAAATGACGACCACCCAGATACGCAAGCCCGTCCGGGCGCGCTCGATCCTGGCGATCGGCGTCGCGCCGGTGGCCGGGCTGCTCGGCGTGCTGGCCGCATCCACGACCGCGAACGCCACGTCTGCCGATGACGCATTTCTAGCCGCGCTGAAAGCCAAGGGCATCAACTACGAGTCGCCCGACACCGCGGTCAACTCCGGGCACACCGTGTGCCACGAACTCGACATGGGCCAGACACCGGAACAGGTCGCCAACAACGTGTTGTCCAGCAGCACCCTGGACAGCTACCACGCCGGCTATTTCGTCGGGGTCAGCATCAAGGCGTATTGCCCCAAGTACGCGGATTCGGCCGCTTCTTCCGGATCCTGAAATTTACCGCCGGTTGACAGGTTCGTGATGCAACCGCGAAAAAATTTCAGGTATCGCAAAACGAAGAAGCTCAGGGCCGAACATGATTCCCAAACTTTTGCTCGGTGTGGCGGGCGTTGCAATCGCGCTCGGCGCATCCGGCTGGGCCACGGCCTCGGCGGCCATCGACCCCAACCCCTTCAGCCATCTCAGTTGTGCCTGCCAGGATTCGGATCCGCCGGGCAGCCCGGCCCTGCGGGACAACATCAATCAGGGCCTGCACCAAGGCATTTCGGCGCCGTCCGTGGTGGAGTAGCCCCGGTTTCCTACAGCCAATCGCGCCGCTTGAACATCACGTAGAGCACCACCATCAAAACGAGTATCACGCCGGTGCTGGCCGCGAATCCGGCATGGGTGCCGAAGCCGGGGTAGGGCACGTTCTGTCCGTAGAAGCCGGTGATGGCCGTCGGCACGGCGATGATGGCCGCCCATCCCGTCAGCTTCTTCATGACCGTGTTCAATCGGGCGTCCTGTAGCGACAGATTGGTCTCGAAAATGGTGGTGACCATGTCGCGCAACGACTCCGTCCATTCCGAGACCCGCAGCACGTGGTCGTACAGGTCGGCGTACAGCGGGTCCAATTGCCGATCGGATCCGTCCGAAATGCGGTGGTGCTGTATGGCATTGACGACCTCGCGCATGGGCAGGGCCACCCGCCGCAGGTTCACCAGGTCCCTGCGCAGCCGGAACGTGCGGCGCTGGAAGACGCCCTTGCGGGGTCTGCCGTCGAACAGTTCGTCCTCGATGGCCTCGATGGAGTCGTCCAGGGCTTCGACCGCCGTGAAGTGGCTGTCGACCACCACGTCGAGCAGCCCGTGCACCAACGCGCCGACGCCGTAGCGTTGGCCGCCGATCTCCTGCCACCGGCGGGTCACCTGGGCCATGTCGAAGTCGGGCGTCAGCCGCACGGTGATCAGCCCCTGCGGCAGCACGAATCCCGAGATGCGTTGCATCGACAGCATCCGCTCAGGCGTATCGACGGAAGCGGTTGCGACGTCGACGGCGTAGACCGTGAAGAAGGTGTGGCTTTCATAGGCGGTGACCTTGACCCGCTCGGCCGCGGCGACCGCGTCCTCGACCGCCCAGTGGTTCAGCCCGAGTTCGTCGGCCAGCCCGCACAGGGTGTCGTGGTCCGGTTCGCACAGGTCGGCCCACACCAGGGTGTCGGGTTCGGTGAGGTAGTCCGAGATCTTGTCGAACTCGAAGCCGTCCTGCGCCTTGCCGCCGCGCCACACCTGGCCGACAACATTCGAAGCGATCTGCACCCCGACATCTTCTCAACCGTTGTTCACGATCGGTAAACCCGCCAGCCACTCACCCGCGCCGCGGCCGCCGACTGGCCGTGCTGATCTTGTGCGATGGAGCGATCAAACCGGTTGCAACTCAAGCCTTATCGGGCCGTGTCCGAGCACGTCGACGGCGCCTGGTGGCCGCGGTCGACGACCCTGGTCGACGAGCTGCCGGGCCTGGCGGCCTCGCTGTCCGACCGGCTGGGGCGGATCGTCATGGTGGGGTATCACCGCAACGGCTGGCACGACACGCCGGCGCTGGCGCAAATCGACGGGCACGCAATCGAATTGCTCGGCTTCACCAGCGACGAGCCGACCAGCGTCATCGTGATGGGCGACAGCGGCCGCCACCTCACGCTGCATGTCATCCGGCCCGACACCGAGGAGGACGCCGCCCGCCGGGAACTCGACGCGGTGCGCGCCCCCGCCGCCGCGGTGTCGAGGCGCGTCCCGGCCGCGGTGGGCCGGTCGGTGGGGGACGTGGCCGAGAAGCTGGCCCGCCACGAGGGGCTCGGCGACGAACGGCGCACCGCTCAGATCAGGCGCTGGTGCGACGAGACGGCGCAACGGTTCATCGACGCACCGGTGCAGACCTTCGTCCCCATCCTGGTCGAGCACATCGTCCGCAACCGCATGATGGAGTCGCGCAGCCGGCGCTATCCGGCCGACGGCGGCCTGTGCATCACGGTGCCCGGAAGCTCGGCGCCGTACTCGATATCGTCGTAGTCGCGTCCCTTGCGCCGCCGGCCGCTCGCCGCGCCGCGGGCCGGGCGCATCGGGGCCATCGGGAGCATGGGCGTCTGACCCGGCCCGGCCGGCAGCGGGGAGGCCGCCGACACCAGTTGCACCGGCGCCGAAGACCCCAGCATGCCTACCGTCGCGGGCGGCATGGTCAGGTTGCCGAGCGAGATGCCGATGCCCAGCGTCGCGCGCGGCGCCATCGACGATCCGACGGCACTGACCAGGCTCGCGTCGGCCGCCGACAAGTCGGCCGTTGCCTCGGACAGGCCGCCGAAGACGTCGGCGGCGACGCCGCCCTGCAGCGCCTGGGCGGTGTTGACCTGGGCGAGGTAGGCGAGCAGGTTGACCGGGAATCCGCCGGCGATGAACTGCCATCCCCAGACGCTGAAGTACCTGAACCAGCCCGAGTCCGGATCCAGGCCGAAGGCGCTGGAGGCCGCGAGATCTTCGCTGGCCCCGGAGATGTCGGCGGCCGTCATGATCCCGGAGTCGGTCGTCGTCGTGGCGGGCACCAGCGTGGTTTGGATCGTCACGCCCGCCGGATTGGTGACCGGCGGCGGCGGTGTGAAGGTCGGCGGCTGCACGGCGCTCGCCGAGGTGGCGGCGTAGCGGATCATCGCCGCCGAGTTGTTCACCCACATGGCCTGATATTCGGCCTCGGTTTCGGCGATGGCCGGGTAGTTGACCCCGAAGAAGTTGGTGGCCAACAACATTGCAAGCCGCGCCCGGTTGGCGGCGACCAGCGAGGGATGCACCACCGTCCAGTGCGTCAACTCGAACGCCGTGGTCATCACCTGCACCGAGGTGGCGACCTGCTGGCACTGCTGGGCGGTGACACGCAACCAGTCGAGGTAGGGTTCGAGCGCCTGGGCCATCGCCAGGGCGGACGGGCCGTGCCACGTCGTCATCAGCTCCGACAACTCCGCCGTGTAGCTGGTGGCGGATTGCTCGAGCTCGGCGCTGAGCTCCTGCCAGACGGCGGCGGCTTCGATCCATGACCAAGCACCGGGTCCAGAGTGGATCAGCGCCGAAGTGACCTCCGGCGGCAGTATCCCGAAATCCATGAACCTTTACCTTGGGGAAGAACGTGGTTGGGGCGAACGCGCTGCGTCGGCCCGTCTGGTAATCGCAGAGTGAGTGACGGCGGGATACCGTGGCGTCCTGCTGCTGGTCGCCGTCGACCTGCCCGGTGGCGGTGTACGGCGTCCGCAGTCGCGGGGCGCCATCGTCAGGGTCATCCCGCCGATGGGTTTCGAGGCATCACTTTGCCTTTGACCTCCTGGCCGAGGGCAACGTCCTCGTACTTCTGCTGTTTGCGTTTTCGCCAGCCGGTGCCCGCCGAGGCCGCCGTCGGCGGCACCATCATCGGCATCAGCGGGAATCCGGATTCCGCCGCGGGCAGCGGCGAGGCCGCGGACGCGAGCTGCACCCCGGTCTGGGTCCCCGGCAACAGCCCCACCACGGCGGGGGGCGCGGTCAGCTTGCCCAGCGACACCCCGACGCCCATCGCGCCGGTCGGCGCCATTGCCGCGCCGACGTCCTTGACGGCGCTGGACAGGCTCGCGGTCGCCGCGCCCAGGCCCTCGGACAGGCCGGTGCCGATGTCGCCGCCCACGCTCTGCAGCGCGCTGGCCGACGAGTTCTGCGCCAGGTAGCTGAGCATGTTGATGGGGAAGCCGGACGAGATGAACTGGTTGCCCCAGGTGCTCCAGTAGCCGAACCACCCGCTGTTCGGGTCGCCGTCGCTGCCGAAGATGCCGCCGAGCGACGAGTCCGCGCCCAACAGGCTTTGGCTCACGTTGCCGGCGTCCAAGAGCTGGGCTTGGGTCACCGCTTCCTCTTGGTTGGCGGTGCCGTCCGGGCTGGTGTCGGGAAGGGGCGAACTGAACTTCGACAGCTGCGTGGTCGCCTGCGAGGACGACGCCTGGTAGCGGCTCATCGCCGCCGAGTTGTTCGCCCACATGGTCTGGTATTCGTTCTCGGTCTCGGCGATGGCGGCCGTGTTGGTGCCGAACCGGTTGGTGGCCAGCAGCTGCGCCAGTCGTGTCCGGTTAGCGGTGACCACCGCCGGAGGCACTATCGACGCGCGGGCGGCGGTGAACGCCGACGCGGCGGCCTCGGCCGAGGTGGCCAGCTGCGCGGATTGCTGCGCGGTCTCGCGCAGCCAGAGCAGGTAGGGCTGGACGGACTGCAGCATCGCCGTCGCCGACGGCCCGTCCCAGGACTCGATCAGCGACGACAGCGTCGAGGCATAGGTGGAGACCGAATTCTCCAGCTCGACGGCCACACGTTGCCACGCTCCGGCGGCCTCGATCAGCGAGCCCGCGCCCGGCCCGGTGTGGATGAGCGTCGAGGTGACCTCGGGGGGTGCAAAAAGATCCATCACGTCTCACAATGCCCACGCTGAGAACACCTCAGCAAATTTGCGTTGACCGGGCCGCGAAGAACCCTGAAACTCTGCACGTCGAAGCCCGTCACCTGCGGTCGGTACCTCCCAGTTCGACTGCCCGGTGTTAGGACACCCTATACCCAAAGCTGAGGGCGATTTGACATTTGCTGGCCAGGGGCACTACTCGAAAACGGCCGCCTCACTACACGGTCACCGAGGCGCCGCGGTTCACCGCGACGATCCGGTCCCCCAAGCCGCGGTGCTGCATCTCGCGGGTGAAGTCGGCCAGCGGCGACGCGAAGACGCCGTAATCGTCGAAGTGCACCGGGATGGCCTTCGGTAGGGCCAGCATCGCGACGAGCTCGGCGCCCTGGCGGCCGTCCATGGTCACGGTCAGCCCGAACGGCAGCCGCCCGCCGGCCGGCAGCCGGGTGCCGCCGAGGTGCAGCATGCCCGCGTCGATCGGGTCGAACCGGGCGGGGATCTCCTTGAGTTCCTCGATCAGCAGGGTGTCCCCGGAGATGTAGAGCCGGCGGCGGGGCGCTGCAGGGCCTTCCCCGAACTCCACCATGGTGCCCATCACCGGCGGGAGTAGGCGCTGGCTCCATCCCGGCGCGTGACGCCCGGGCAGCGACGTGAGGGTCAGCGTGGTGCCGCCTTTGGTCATCGTGTGCTGCTGCCAGGTCCGCAGGCCGCGCGCCTGGGCGAACCCGCGCCTGTGCAGCCGTTGGGCGGCGTGCGGGGTGGTGACGACGGGCAAACCGTGGTCGAGGCCCCGCTGCGACACCCTGTCCCAGTGATCGCCGTGCATGTGTGACAGCACGATCGCGTCGATCGGCGGGAGCTCGTCGATGCGCAACGCCGGCTCCTTGAGCCGCTTGGACACCAGCCCGTGGCCAAGGTAGGCGCGTTGCCCCCGGTGCAGAAAGTTGGGATCGGTCAGCAGCGTCAGCCCACCCGCCGAGATGAGGGTGGTGGCGTTGCCGACATAAGTGACGGTGATGTCCATAGCCGCTGGCTACCCCGTCCCGCGCCGTCCATGCCGCTAGAAGGGCGGCGGGTCGTCGGCGCTCGGCGGAGCGGGCCCGTAATTTTCGGACCCGGTCGCTCTTTCGGGCATGGTCGGGGTTTGGGCCCGCCGGGCCAGCCGGCTGTCGCGGTTGTGATGGCGTTCGGTGGCCACGCGCGCGGCGCGGTCCTGGGCGCGGGTGCGGCGGCGTTTGGGCATCATCGCCGTGCGCTCGGCGCAGTAGTCGCGGGGCAGGTCGGCTTCGGTGACCGATATCGCGCCGGTGGGCGCGCATAGCTGGGGGAACAGCAGCGCGCTGCCTGGCGTGGTGACATGGATGCGTCCGGCCGGCGAGGTCAGGATCAGGGTGCCGTCGGGCAGCTGCTGTTCCTGCCAGCCCCAGAAGGTTTTCACCAGATGATGGGTGCGGCACAGCGCCTTGAGGTTCGAGGCGTGCGTCGGCCCGCCGTCGGCGTAGGGGATCGTATGGTCGAGGTCGCAGTTCACCGCGGGCTGATCACAGCCGGGCCAACGACACGTCAAATCCCGACACCGCACAAAATCGGCCAGCGCCTTGGACGGCACATAACCCGGCTCCGGCGGCGCATCACCGGGATGAACCAGCGGCACCAGCGTGGCCGAGCCGGCCAGCTCGGCGACCAGCTCCGGTGAGATCAGGCCCTCGGCGCCCAGCTCGCAGGCCGGCGCCAAGCCGCAACCATCCAGGGCGGCCCGCTCGGCGACCACATGAATCACCACCGGGCCCGCGGGCCGTTTGCCGGCCACACAGTCGGCGCGCCCGCAGCGACAGCCCAGCCGGTCCGCCCCGCCCGCCAGCGCTCCCAGCGCATCGGCGCGGCGCTGCGCGCGGGTGCGCGGGTCGTGCTCACACACCGTGGCCGCCAACGCGTTCAGGCGCCGGTCCAGCGCATGGGCGTCCGGGGCGAGCAGGGTGCCCTCCAGATGCGCCAACCCCTCCCCCATGTCGGCGACCCACACCTCACGCCCGGCCGCGCGCTCCTTGCGGCGCCGCACCGCATCCGCATCAGCGCGAGCCACCACCTTGTCCACCTGCGCGGCCAGCCGGCCCTGGCTCAGTGACGG
>NZ_LZKV01000177.1:0-16882 GCF_001672995.1 Mycobacterium sp. 1482292.6
ACCGCCGACGAGCACAGGATCGCGATGTGGGGGACGCCGCGTCCGCTCAGCCTGACCAATCGCGTCGGCGCCTCGCCCCGCTCGGCGAGTACGAACAACATGCGCGACGCGGTGTAGAGACCGGAGTTCAGGCAGGACAGCACCGCGGTCAGCACCACCGCGTTCATCACCTGATCGGCGCCGCCCAGCCCCATGTGTTTGAGCGCGGCCACGTACGGCGAGGCGCCGAGTTCCACGGAGTCCCAGGGCAACAGCACCACGAGCAGGAAGACCGAACCGACGAAGAAGATCCCGATGCGGGCCACCACCGAGCGGGTCGCCTTTTGCACCGCGAGCTCGGGGTCGCGGCTTTCCGCGGCGGCGACGGTGACGATCTCGGCGCCCACCATGGAGAAGATCACCACCACGATGGCGGCGAACACCGCACCCACGCCGTGGGGAAAGAACCCGCCGTGCGATCCCAGATTGGCCAGACCACCGTGATGGCCCGGCACCAGTCCTGCGACATACACCGTTCCCACCACGAGGAAGATCACGATGGTCGCGACTTTGATTCCGGCGAACCAGAATTCGAATTCACCGAACGACGACACCGAGAACAGGTTGGTCGCCGTCATCAACACCATCAGGCACAGCGACAGCAGCCATAGCGGTGCGTGGAACCAGTAGTTGAGCACCTTGCCGCCGGCGACCGCCTCGAAACCCACCACGATCACCCAGAAGTACCAATACAGCCACGCGACCGAGAAGCCCGCCCAGCCGCCCAGGGCCTTGGCCGCGTAGTCGGCGAACGATCCGGTCGAGGGGTTCGCGGCCGCCATCTCACCGAGCATCCGCATCACCAACACGATGAGCACACCGCAAAGCGCGTAGGTGAGAAACGCGGCAGGACCGGTGTTTTTGATCACCACCCCGGACCCGACGAACAGGCCGGCGCCGATCACGCCGCCGAGCGCGATCATGCTGAGCTGCCGCTGCGACAGCCCTTGGCGCAGTTGCGGATTGCTGGCCATGCCCGGACGCTAGCGGGCTTTGCGGCCCGCAGCAACAACGACTTACAGGTACAGGTCGCGATCGCGGATCAGGGCCGTGGCGATCACGCTGATCACCGCGGTGGCAACCAGATACCCGCAGGCCAGCCATGGCGCGCCACCGACGGCCGCGATCAGCGAGGTGAGAATCATCGGCGTCACCCCGGACGCGTACACGCCCGAGAACTGGTAGACGAACGACAAACCGGTGTAGCGGGTGCCGGTCGGATACAGCGACGAATACAAGGTGCCCTGGGCGCCGTAGAACAGCGCGTGCACGACACCGAACACGAGGACCATCGCCAGCCCGAACCAGACCAGGTTCCTGGTGCCGAACAAGGCGAACGCCGGAAAGGCCGCCAGACCGTAGAGGGCCACACCGACCAGGTACACCCGTCGTGCACCGTACCGGTCGGTCAACGCGCCCGAGACGGGCAGCAGCACCGCCATCAGCAGGGCGGCGATGGTCACCACCACCAGAACCGAGACCTTGTTGAAGCCCAGGGCACCGGTGGCGTAACTGATCGCGAAAACCCCCCAGGTGTTGAAGGCCGAACCTTCCGCCCAACGAGACAGCAGCCCCAGCAAGGTGTTTCGCCGGGACCGTGGTTCGCGGACGATGTCGCGGATGGGCGCGGTCGACGCGGCCTCGAGCTCGCCCAGCTCACGAAACGCCGGGGTCTCTTCGACCCGCAGCCGCACCACCACGCCGATCGCCACCAGCAGCACGCTCAGCAGGAAGCCGATGCGCCAGCCGTAGGACAGAAACCGCGTCTGGCCCAAGGCGACCTGCAGGAAGGCGAACACGCCGGTGCCCAGGGCCAGACCCAGGGCCAACCCCACCTGCGGGATCGCGCCGTAGCGGCCGCGCCGGTCGCCGGGGCTGTGTTCGACGGCCAGCAGCACGGCCCCGCCCCACTCACCGCCGAGCGCGAAACCCTGCAGCACCCGCAGTGCCAGCAGCAGCACCGGCGCCCACGCGCCGATCTGGGCGGCCGTGGGCAATGCCCCGATCAGTGCCGTCGCGCCGCCCATGATCAGCATGGTCAACGCCAGGCTGCGCTTGCGGCCGATGCGATCGCCGATGTGGCCGAACACCAGCCCGCCGATGGGCCGCATGACGAACCCGACGGCGAAGGTCGCGAACGCCAAAAGCGTTCCCACCAAGGAACTCTCGTTGGGAAAGAACACCTTGTTGAACACCAGGCCCGCCGCGGTGGCGTACAGGAAGAAGTCGTACCACTCGACCGTGGTGCCCAGCAGGCTCGCCGCGACCACGATGCGCAGCCGCCGGCGCCGCTGCGCGGCGGATTCGTCTACCGTGTCGGGAGCCCGGCCGGCGGGTGCGGACGCGGGCAGCGTGGCTGCCATGACCCCTTAGTGCGCCGAGGCGACCGCGAACGGCGTACCCGCGGCCGGATGCGACTGGCGGTTGGGGTGGCGCCACAACCCCATCCGCTCCAGGATCGGCAGCACGCCCTCGCCGAACCAGTAGGCCTCTTCCAGATGCGGATATCCCGACAAGATGAAGTGGGAGATGCCCAGTTTGGCGTATTCGGCCAGCCGCTCGGCGACCTCGGCGTGGGAGCCGACCAGCGCGGTGCCCGCTCCCCCGCGGACCAGGCCCACCCCGGCCCACAGGTTGGGCGCGACCAGCAACTTGCTGCTGTCGCCGCCGTGCAGGTCCAGCATGCGGCGCTGGCCCTCGGATTCGCTGCGCGCCAGGCTGCTCTGCACCCGCTCGATGTCGGCGGGATCGATCGCGGACAGCAACCGATCGGCCTCCGCCCAGGCCTCGGCGGAGGTATCACGGCTGATCACGTGAATCCGCAAGCCGTACTGCAGGATTCGGCCGGCGTCGACGGCCAGCCCGCGGATCCAGTCCAGCTTCTTGGCGACCGCGGTCAGCGGTTCGCCCCAGGTGAGGTACACGTCGGTGTGCTTGGCCGCCACCGGTCCGGCCGATGCCGACGATCCACCGAAGAACACCGCCGGTATCGGGTCGGGCGGGTTGTTCAGTTGGGCACCCTCGACCTGAATGTGCTCCCCGGCGAAGGTCACCGGCTCGTTCGAGGTCCACAGCTGCCGCACCACGTGCAAGAACTCGGCGGTGCGGGCATACCGCGCCTCCTTGTCCAGGAAGTCGCCATAGGCGCGCTGCTCGTGCGGTTCACCGCCGGTGACGACATTGAGCAGCAGCCGTCCGTCCGAGTGCCGCTGGAACGTCCCGGCCATCTGGGCGGCCAGGGTGGGACTGAGCATGCCGGGACGGAACGCGACCAGGAACTTCAGGGTCTCGGTCGATTCGACCAGCATCGCCGTCGTCAACCACGCGTCCTCACACCACAATCCCGTCGGCGTGAGGACCGCCTCGAAACCGTTGTCTTCGGCGGCCGTACAAATCTGGTGCAGGTACTTCAGTGTCGCGGGCCGATTGCCCGACATCGGCGTGCCGTGCCCGCCCGCGACCAGATTCCGCGAATCGCCGTAGGTCGGCAGAAACCAATGAAACGCGAGACTCAATTCACAATCCTCTTTCGCTCCGCTGTGGGCCCTGTGCAGCAACCGTCCATCCTGCTGAAGTCACCGCCGAGGGGCGAGGGTTGAAACCTGCGAGATTGCATCCCCGTCCGGGCGCCGCCGTCACCACGGCAACCCGCGGCGCCGAGCGCCGAGCGGGGACGTCCGGGCGCCGGACGGGCGGCACCCGCGCACCGCATCTGCGCTGTCCCGGAAGGCAATACGATCGCAATGATTCAGGCGGCGGCATCCGGCGATAACGGCGCTACGATGACTACGATCTTCCGCGCGATGCCGCAACCCGGCGCCACCATCGCCCTGGCCGGTGACTGCCCGACGCCGGAAAAGATCACCGCTGCGTGACCGAATGGTCACACCGGATCACACAATGCTTCCAATACGGCGTGGCTCGGCGGGTAATCCCCGGTCAGCGCGGCATTATTGCGATCATGCCTGACCTCACACGCCGAGCGGTGCTCCGGATGGGCGCCGGTGGCACCCTCGGAGCCGCCGGCGTGCTCGCATTCAGCTCCCTGCTGGCTCCCGGAACGTCGCACGCCGCGACGTTGCCGCAGGCTCCCGCGCCGTTCGAGCCGCCGACGGCGGGCAAGACCCTGCCGACCAAGCTGACCGGTTCTTTCGTCTCGGCGGCCCGTGGGGGCATCAAGACCAATTACGTGATCGCGGTGCCGCCGGGGCAGACCGGGATGCTGCGCCCGGTGATCGCCCTGCACGGCGTGGACGGGGATGCGAACCAGATGCTCGACATGGGCGTCCCGGACGGGCTGGCCCAGCTGGTCAAGGAGGGCAAGCCGCCGTTCGCGGTGGTCGGCGTCGACGGCGGCAACACCTATTGGCACAAAAGGACTTCCGGTGAGGACTCCGGCGCCATGGTGCTCGACGAGCTGCTGCCGATGCTCTCGACGATGGGTTTCGACACCTCCCGGGTCGGCTTCATGGGGTGGTCAATGGGCGGCTACGGGGCGCTTCGCCTGGGCGCCAAGCTCGGCCCGTCGCGCACCGCCGGCATCTGCGCAATCAGCCCGGCGCTGTACACCTCCTATGCGACCAGCGCCCCCGGGGCGTTCGACAGCAACGACGACTTCGTGCAGAACAGCGTGCTCGGCCTGCCGGCACTGAATTCGATTCCGCTGCGCGTGGACTGCGGCAACTTCGACCGCTTCTACTTCGCCACAAAGCAATTCGTCTACCAGTTGAAAACCCAACCGGCGGGCAGCTTCTCGCTGGGCGGCCATGACATCGCCTACTGGCGAAGCCAACTGCCCGGCGAGCTGGCCTGGATGGCGACCTAGCCCACGCAGATGACACTTCGGGAGCAATCGGTCGCCAGCAGCCCACAACAGGTGGAGCGGCGGACCGCCCGAAGGGGATTCCGGCCCGACATCGAGGGACTGCGCGCCGTCGCGGTGATCGCCGTCGTGCTCTACCACGCCGGCATCCCCGGAATCACCGGCGGCTACATTGGTGTGGACGTCTTCTTCGTCATCTCCGGGTTCCTCATCACCGGGCTGCTGTTTCGCGAGGCGAGCACCACGAATACCGTTGCGCTGGGCCGGTTTTACGGTGCGCGCGCCCGACGGCTGCTGCCGGCCGCGGCCATCGTCGGCACCATCACCGCGATCGGTGCCGCCGCGGTGCTGCCGCCGCTGCAGGCGCGCAGCGTGTTCCTCGACGGCATCGCCAGCGCCCTGTACGTCGGCAACTACCGGTTCGCGCTGCGCGGCACCGACTACCTGACCACCGACGCGCCGTCACCGTTTCAGCACTACTGGTCGCTGGGGGTGGAGGAGCAGTTCTACCTGGTGTGGCCGCTGCTCATCATCGCCACGGCCTGGTTGCTGCGGCGCATCCCGCGCCTGCGCGGTGACGCGACGCGCGCGACACCGTACGCGGTGATCCTCGCGACGGTGGCCGCGGCGTCGTTGACCGCAGGCGCGGTGTGGACCCGCACCTCGCCGTCGTGGGCGTTCTTCTCGCTGCCCACCCGCGCCTGGGAGCTGGCGGCCGGCGGCCTGGTGGCCCTGTCGATCCAGCAGTGGCGCCGGCTGTCGCTGCGAACGGCGTCGATCGTCGGGTGGGGCGGTCTGGCGTTGATCCTGCTGACCTGCACCCAACTCAACTCCCACACGCCTTATCCCGGCACCGAGGCGCTGCTGCCGGTGCTGGGCACCGCGCTGATCATCGGCGGCGGCGCCGTCACCGGGGGGCTGGGGCCCGGCCGCCTGCTGTGCCGCCCGGCGATGCGCGCGATCGGCCGGATCTCCTACTCCTGGTACCTGTGGCACTGGCCGGTGCTGCTGCTGATGCCGGCGCTGCTCGGTGAGCCCGCGGGGCTGCCGGCCCGGCTGAGCGCGACGGCCGTGTCGGCCGGGCTCGCCGTCATCACCCTTCATTTGGTCGAGAATCCCGGCCGCTTCGCCGCCGCGCTGCGCCGCTCGGCGAAAGTCAGCCTGGTGGTGGCGGGCGGCGCGAGTGCCGCCACCGCGTGCGCATGCATGCTGCTGCTCAACGTGATACCGGCACCGGTGGGGCACGGGGTCGCCGCTCCCCGCGCCAACATCATCGCGACGCCCCCGTCCAGCGTCCCCGCCGTCAGCGCGCAGGAAGCGGCGGTTCGTCAGGCGTTCGACCAGGCCCGCATGGCGCTCGCCGCGGCCGTCGGCCTGCGAGCCGTCCCGTCGAACCTGGACCCGCCGCTGCCCAAGGCGCCCGCCGACAAGGCCGCGGTGTTCGTCAACGGTTGCGTGCGCTCCTGGCGCGACGTCGGACAAAGCGAGTGCGCGACCGGCGACACCGCCTCGCCGACCACCGTCGCCCTGATCGGCGACTCGCACGCCGCCATGTGGAACCCCGCGTTCGAGCAGCTCGCCGAGCAACGGCACTGGCGGCTGGAGACGCTGGCCAAGGTGACCTGCCCGCTGCAGGACCTGCGCATCGTGAGCCCGTACCTGGGCCGCGAGTACACCGAATGCGAACAGTGGCGCAACCAGATCATGAGCCGGATGAGGGCCGAACACCCGCGCCTGATCGTGCTGGACATGAGCCGGCGCTACGGCGGGGACTTCGGCTTCGCCTCCTACGACCCGGCCTGGATCGACACCCTCGGGCGCACCGTGGCGCAGCTGCGCGACACCGGCGCGACCGTCCTGGTGCTCGGGCCCGCACCCGACCCGCATTCGTCGGCGCCGACCTGCCTGTCCGCCCACCTCGACGACGTAAACGCCTGCACGCCAACGAAGGCCGCGGCGGTGGACGGCGACGGGATCGCCGCCGAGCAGGCGGTGACGGCCCGCAGCGGCGGCCACTACGCCGACCTGACCGACATGTTCTGCACCCCTGACCGCTGCCCGATCGTCGTCGGCAACACGCTGGTCTTCCGCGACGACAACCATGTGACAACCGAGTACGCGCAGTTGGTGGCACCGCTTATGGGTGCGCTCGCGGACCGCGCCCTGACGAACGGGTGAACGGCAATGAACTTCTCGTGGTCGACCGACGTCAGATCAGTGAAGGGTTTTTGGAGGTCTTAGGGTCATGTCTCCGCTGTTGCTGGTCTGCATCGCACTAGCCGCGCCCTTCGCCGGAATCGGCTTCCTGCATGTGCAGGACCGCCTGGAGCGCTGGGACTACGAGCGGCACGCCGACGACTGATTCGCCCCTTAGCAAAGGACCATTCTCGGTAGATCCGCATGGTCGCGGCCGCGGTGTACGCGATTGTGCTGATGTTTTCCCCGCGCGGCGCCCGCATGCTGGCTAACATGATCAGGATTGATCCGCCGGCGGACATGCCGCTGCTGAATTGGAGCGAGCAGAGCGTGAGCGAGCTGCCCACTGGAACGGTGACGCTGCTGCTCGCCGACGTCGAAGGCTCGACGCGGCTGTGGGAAACCCAGTCCGACACCATGACGACCGCGCTCGAGCAGCTCAACCGGACGGTCAACGAGCTGGTGGCCAGCTACGGCGGCGTGCGGCCGGTCGAACAGGGCGAGGGCGACAGTTTCGTGCTGGCGTTCGCGCGGGCCAGCGACGCGGTCGCCTGCGCGCTGCAGATTCAGCTAACCGTGCAGCCGCCGATCCGGATCCGCCTGGGGCTGCACACCGGTGAGATTCAGCTGCGCGACACCGGTAACTACGCGGGAAGCACCATCAACCGGACCGCACGCCTGCGCGACCTCGCCCACGGCGGCCAGACCGTGCTGTCCGGCGCGACCGAACCGTTGGTGATCGACCGGTTGCCCGCCGATGCGTGGCTGACGGACCTGGGCGAGCACGCACTGCGGGATCTACCCCGACCGGAACGGGTCTTCCAACTCAGCCACCCCGGTTTGCGCAATGACTTCCCGCCGCTGCGCACAGCGAATGACGTTGTGGGAAACCGCCTTCCGAGCCAGTTGACCAGCTTCGTCGGCCGCGGCGCCCAAATCGACGACATCGCACAGATTTTGAAGGAAAACCGGTTGGTGACCCTGACCGGGGCGGGCGGCGTCGGCAAGACCCGGTTGGCGGTGCAGGTCGCCGACCAGATCGGCGCCGGGTTCTCCGGCGGGGCGTGGTTCATCGACCTTGCCCCGGTGACCAATCCGTTGGTGGTCCCCGTCACCGTGGCACGCACGTTGGGTCTTCCCGACCAGCCGGGCCGCTCCACGATGGAGACCCTGTCCCGCTACGTCGCCAACCGAAAGATGTTGCTGATTCTGGACAATTGCGAGCACCTGCTGGACGCCAGCGCGGCGCTGGTGGTGGCGTTGCTGGAGGCGGGACCCGAGGTCACCGTGCTGGCGACCAGCCGCGAGCCGATCGGCATCGTGGGCGAGCTGACCTGGCGGGTGCCGTCGCTGTCGGTGGAAGGTGAGGCCGTCGAACTGTTCGTCGATCGCGCCCGCCGTACCCGTCCGGATTTCGTTCTCACCGAGGCTAATTCGTCGGCGATTGCCGAGATCTGCCGTCGCCTCGACGGGATGCCGCTGGCGATAGAGCTCGCCGCGGCCCGGACCCGCACGCTGTCGCTGAGCCAGATCGTCGACGGCTTGCATCACAACTTTCGCCTGCTCGCCGGAGGTGCGCGCACCGCGGTTCGCCGTCAGCAGACGCTGCGCGCGTCCATCGACTGGTCGCACGCCATGCTCACCGAACCGGAACGCGTCCTGTTCCGCCGGCTGGCGGTGTTCATGGGCGGTTTCGACCTGGACGCCGCGCACGCCGTGGGCGCCGACACCGACGCCGAGCACTTCCAGCTGATCGATCTGCTCGGGCTGCTCGTCGACAAGTCGCTGGTCGTGACCGACGAAATCGACGGCATCATGCGCTACCGCCTGCTGGAGACCGTCCGCCAGTACGGTCTGGAGAAACTTGCCGAGTCGGGCGAGGCCGAGGTGGTGCGGACCCGGTACCGCGACCACTACACCGCCACCGCGGTGACGCTGGAATCGCAGATTCGCGGCGACGGAACGCCATTGGTGCCGTGGGCCGAACTCGAAATGGACAACCTGCGGGCGGCACACGCGTGGAGTTGCGACGCGGGCGAATTCGGGCTCGCGCTGCAGGTCGTCTCGTCGCTGCAGCGAGTTTGGGTGACGCGCGGGCGATTTCGGGAGGGTGTGGCCGGGTTCGACGCGGTCTTCACCGACGAGCGTTATAGCGATGACGCTGTCGCCCCGGAGATCTGGGTACGCGCGGTGGCCGATGCCAACCTGCTGGCGGTCTGGCACTCCGTCCCGACCAGCCCGCAGCGGGCAGAGGAAGCGTTGGCCGCTGCCCGTCAACTGGGCGACCACGCACTGTTGGTGAGTATCCTGCTGGCCTGCGCCGTACTGGCGATGAACGAAGCCGCGCTGGCGGAGCCGTATTTCGCCGAGGCGGCTGAGCTGGCCCGCGCCGCGGGTGACGACGCCGCGCTTTACCACGTGCGTTGCTATCAATGCTTCGTCGGCAACGTCAGCGGTGATCCCGTCGCTTCGCAGGCCGCCGGCGAGGAAGGGCGTGCCCTCGCGGACCAGTTGGGCGACAGCTTCATGTCGCGCTACGGCCGGGTGTTTCTCACCGGCGCGTTAGCGATGCAGGGCAAGTTCGCCCAGGCGCTACGGGTATCGCGTGCGCTGGTCGAAGAAGCCCGGGCCGCACAGGATCTCGCGATGGAAACATTCGGCCTCATGACGCTGGCACAGGCGCTGACGTTCACTGGCGATGCCGCCGCGGGCCGCGCCGCGGCGCAAGTAGCCTTGGACAACGGTGCTGCCATGGGCGGTTTCCATGAGGACACCGCGTACGTGGCGCTGGCCAACGCCGAGTTGGCAAGCGGCGACGTCGCGGCGGCCAGGGATGCGTGTGAGGCGGCCTGGCAGTCGACCTCTCCGCTCAAGGAGCTGTTTGTGCGCAGCCTGGCGCCCATGACCGATGCGGCCTTGGGCTGTGGTGACCTCGTGGCCGCTCGCCGCTGGGCCGACGATGCCGTCGCCGTGGTTCCGGGAAGTCATCGGGTGATGGTGCTGACCGCGCGGGCGGCAGTCGCGGTCGCGCAAGGCGAACCGCAGCAGGCCGAACGCGATCTGTACGAGGCTTTGGAAACCGCCGAACGCACCGGCGGCTACCTGCAGCTGCCCGGCGCCCTCGAACGCCTCGCCGCCCTGGCCGCCGACACCAGCCCGGAGCACGCCGCCCGGCTGTTCGGTGCGGCCGAGGGCATCCGCCGCCGCCATGGCGAGGTACGGTTCCAGGTGTTTCAGGCCGCCTACGACGACTCGGTGACGCAAGCACGAGAAACACTGGGCGACAGCGCATTCGAATCGGCATGGTCCGAAGGCATGGCGCTATCCACCCAGGAGGCCATCAGCTACGCGCGGCGCGGCCGCGGTGCACGCGGACGCCCGGCCAGCGGATGGGAGTCCCTGACTCCCACCGAGCGCGACGTCATCCGGCTCGTCAGCCAAGGACTGCCCAACAAAGACGTCGCGGCGCGGCTGTTCATCTCTCCGCGCACCGTCCAGACCCATCTGACGCACGTGTACGCCAAACTGGCGGTGTCCTCGCGGGTTCAGCTGGCCCGGGAAGCCGCCCGCCACGCCTGAGTCAGGTCGACAGCTGGGTGCGAATCAGTGGAACGATCTTGTCCGCCATGTACTGGTGCCCCGCGTCGTTCGGATGAACGCCGTCCGCACCGATCAGGTCGGGCCGGCCGACGAACCAGTGTTCGGCGATCGGGTCGATGAAGGTTGCCCCCGCCGCCCCGGCCGCGCCGCCGAGAATGTCGCGGATCACAAACATCGAAGGCGGCACGTCGGCGGTCGGCCACGGCGGTCCGATCACCAGCAGCCGCGCCGCCGGCGCCAGCCGGCGCGCCAGATCCAAAGCGGCGTGGGTTTTTTCGGTCAGGTACCCGGGATCGACCCCTTGGTCGTTGCGGGACCCGAAGAACACCACCAGCGCGTCGTCGGGCTGCACCGCCTTGGGCGTCAGATCCTCGAAGATGCTGCCGTGGTCGCCGGGTGTGCCATAACCGGCCCTGCCTTCCGCCGCCACGCTGCCCGAGATCCGCGAACCGCGTGACCCGAGCACCTGAAAGGCGCGCGACGTCCAGGATCTGGAACCCAGACCGCCCTCATCGGTTCCGGTGGTATACGAGTCCCCCACCACCGCCACATGATTCAGCCGGAAGTCGAGCGTCAGTGTCTCGTAGGTGCGCACCTGCACCGGGTATGCGATGCCTACGCCCGCCAGAAAACTCAACCCAATGAGAAAGGTGGCCAGACGACTCACTCTCACCTCCACTGTCAACGGCATCGTCGGGTGCCGCCGCGTCCTCATCAAGTATTCCCCGTGAGTCGCGGCCGGCCGCTGAGGCAGCCATCACACCGCGCGGGCCGAAACCGCTTCCAGCGGACGGTCGATCGGATGCAGCTTACTGTTTGGCTCGCCGGGATCGCTTCTCGCGTTGACGACCCTGACATCGACCATCTTGCGCATCCAGCGGCGGGCGGGCTCTTCGACGCCGTGATACAGCAGCACCGAGGCGCCCAGGGCGATCGCGAGCAGCCCGATGATGTTCCACTTCCACGGGTTATCCAAAGTCGGCAGCTCGAATTGCTCCACGGCCCATCCCCAGGAGGTGTGCACCAGCTCGTGCACCATGTACAGGCAGAACGAGATCTTGCCGCCGTACACCATCACTCGGGTCGACAGCACCCGCGGCAGGCTGCCCAGCCCCACGGCCAGCGAAATCACCAGCGGAACGAACAACACGTCGACGACGCCACCGCTGTCGTTCTCCACGACTCCCGATATCGGGTGCGCGCCAAACCAATACAGCACGCCCACCATGGCGGCCAGCAGCAGCAGGGACACGTATCCGGCGACGCGGCGGCCGCGATCGGTCAGGCGCAGCCTGCGCACCGCGGCGCAGGCCAGCGCGCCGGCGGTGAACTGGGTGACGATTCGGGGCAGCCAGCTCCACGGGGTGTAGAAGTGGCCACTGGCGAGCAACATCAGCACCGGCGGCAGCGACGCCGCGAAGGCCAGGACCATCAAGCTGCGCGCCCTGGTCGCCTGTTTCATCCGCAACAGGACCAGCACCATGACGGCGAAGAGCACGTAGGCCAGCCATTCCGCGCTGATCGACCAGGCCGGCCCATCCCAACTCGAGTCGTCGAAGAACGGCACAAACCACAACTGCACCAACAGGATTTGGCGCACGTAGCTAATCGCCGTGAGCGACGCCGCGTCCGGCGACGGCACATGACCGACGTGCAGGGTGAAGATCACCCACAGGGCGGCCAGATGCAGGGTGACCAGATACACCGGCCATACCCGGGCCAGCCGCAGCCACAGGAAATGCAGGGTCGCGCGGGTCGACCAGGACCGGCCCATGCGGTCGAGATAGTTGTAGGTCAGCACGAACCCGCTGAGGATGAAGAACAGGTCGACACCCTGGGCGCCGCAGTTGAGCACCGGGGCAAGGGCGTCGCGGAAATCGGGCGAGACGTCGCCGAGCATCGGCCGGAAGTGGAACAGCACCACCCAGAGCGCGGCGACAATGCGGAGCCCCGTCAGGGCCGTGATCTCGCCCCTGATCTCTCCGCCCCGCACGCTGCTCTTCCCGTCCGAATCGTGGCCGTTCCGTTTCGCGCTACTTCGGCCGAGCGGGAAATCTCGCCTTTTCACAAGCCCCCCGACTAGAACCGGCAGCCTTGGCAGCCTAGCAGCGCAATCGTCGGCTCGGGTGGACGGTTGTGGTGTGGCAAACCGGGTTCCGGGGTAATCCATGGGCCCGATGACCCGCTGGGCGTTTGCTCAGCCCTCGGTCGCAATGGGGCCGCATTCGCTTCTTAGCAAAGCGTTAGACACGGCTTCCGATCCCCTTAGGCTTGCGGCCTAACGTTTGAATCACACTTTGGTGAGCGTGGCGGCGCCCTCCGAAGACCGCGCGAGCGCCACGGAGAGTGAGGGGTCTGCATGACGATCGCAGGCAACCAGACCGGCCACGACAACTGCGTATTTGACTGCGACGGCGCACAAGTCCGGGCGCACTATCGCCACCTGGCGACCGTGGTGCACATTCGCGGCGAAATCGACGACGAAAATGTCGACCGCCTCAGTGACCACATCGCGCGGTTCACGCTGGGAGAAAACCCCGTGGTGCTCGACGTGGCGGACGTCAGTGAATTTGCTGAGGCCGGCATCTCGCTGCTGTACGCGTTTGACGCCGATTGTCGCGCCGCCGGGGTGGACTGGACCCTCGTCGCCAGCTCAGCGGTGACCCAGGTGCTAGATGACACCGGTCATGACGCCAGCTTCCCGATCATGCGCTCGGTTCACGAGGCGCTGCAGGATCGGGCCGACGCCATCGTGCTGCGCCGCCGGATGGCGTTGCCGCTGGTCAGGAAGACGCCTTAGCGCGCGAGCGCAACCGCCGCAGCCTGGCACCTCCGACGACCGCCAGCACCCCGGCTGTGGTCAACAGCACCAGCGTGAGCAGCAGCAGCTGCGGGTCATAGATCACCGACGTGGTGGAGGGTTGACCGTCCGCGATCGGCGCCACCGACACGGTGTGATGCGAGTGCCACCAGGACAGCCCCGAGCAGACGAACGCGGCGCCGGCCAGGCCGAGCTCGAGGATCGCGCGATAGCGGGCGTTCATTGCGCCGCCCCGGTGTCGTCGTCCCACTCCCGGTCGACGGCATCGGAGCGGGTCGGCTCCACCCGCTCCTGCACCAGTGGGGTCAGCGCGGCCCGCAGCTGACGATGCCGACGCGCCCAGGCCTGGGCGGTGCGGTCATTGGTGAGCTTGAGGCCGATGCCGACGCGTCCGCGCGGCACCCCGACCAGTTCGCCCAGGGCCCGGGCCGACTGCCAGCGCGCCAGGTCCTTCCCGGAGGCCTCGTGATTCTCGGGCTCGGGATACACCTTGACGATCTCGCGCACCAGAATCGTTTCGGTGCCCTGGCGCAGCGCGTCCTCGGTGAGCTCGACCGAGACGTGGATCCGGGCGGCCTTCACCTGTATCCCCAGGAACGCCGACACGAGCACCAGGAAGATCGCGGGGACCACCAGCGACACGGGGGCACCGCTCCAGATTTCGATCAGGATCATCGCCACCGCCGCGAGCGGGCCGCACGCCAACCACCACCAGCTCGCACCGGGTTCGTAGAACAACGGCTTGGGTGCGGTGTCGCCGCCGGTTGTCATCGCAAGCCCCATCTCACGAAAGCCACCCTGCCGCATCGGCGGCCCAATAGGTGAGAACGATATCGGCCCCGGCGCGCCGGATGCTGGTCAGCGACTCCAGCGCCGCGGCGCGCTCGTCGATCCAATTGTTCGCGGCGGCAGCGCAGATCATCGCGTACTCCCCCGACACCTGATAGGCGGCGACGGGAACGGGCGAGACGTCCGCCGCGGCCGCGACCACGTCGAGATAACTCATCGCCGGTTTGATCATCACGATGTCGGCGCCCTCGTCGAGATCGAGCGCGATCTCGCGCAGCGCCTCGCGGGCGTTGCCCGCCTCCTGCTGATAGGTGCGCCGGTCGCCGGACAGACTCGAGCTGACCGCCTCACGAAACGGGCCGTAGAACACCGAGGCGAATTTGGCGGCGTAGGCCAGGATCGCCACGTCGGTGAAGCCCGCGGCGTCCAACCCGTCGCGGATCGCGCCCACCTGTCCATCCATCATGCCGCTCGGTCCCACCACCTGAGCGCCCGATTCAGCTTGCGCCACAGCGAGTTCCACGTACCGGGCCACGGTGGCGTCGTTGTCGACCCGGCCCCGGCCGTCCAGGACGCCGCAGTGGCCGTGGTCGGTGAACTCATCCAGGCAGGTGTCGGCCATCAGCACGGTGGCCTCGCCGAGGTCCTTGGCCAGGTCTCGCAGCGCAACGTTGAGGATCCCGTCGGCGTCGGTCCCGGCCGAACCGATCGAATCCTTGTCCTCGTCGCGGGGCACGCCGAACAGCATCAACCCGCCCACCCCGGCGGCGACCGCGCTGGCGGCCGCGCTGCGCAACGAATCACGGGTGTGCTGCACCACGCCCGGCATGGACGTGATCGGCCGGGGTTCGTCGATGCCGTCGGCGACGAACATCGGCAGCACCAAATGCCTTGGCTCCAAGGAGGTTTGCGCCACCAGACGGCGCAATGCCGGGGTGGTGCGAAGCCGACGCGGGCGCTGCCGCGGGTAGGCACTCATGCTCGTTGAGTGGCGACCCGCTGCGCGCGCTCCAGCGCGCTTGCGATCGCCACTAGCGCCTGCGGCTCTTTTTGCGCGGCGGCGGCAGCGCACCCTCGGCGCGCAACCGCGCGGCGTGTTCGGCCAGCGCGTCGACCAGCGGACCAACCGCGGCGGTCTCGGGCTGGACATCCACCCGCAGGCCGAATTCGGCCGCGGTCTCTGCGGTTTTGGGGCCGATGCAGGCGATGATCGTCCGGGCGTGCGGCTTGCCGGCGATGCCGACCAGGTTGCGCACCGTGGAGCTGGACGTGAAGCACACGGCGTCGAAGCCACCGGTCTTGATCATCTCTCGCGTCTCCGCCGGTGGCGGGGCGGCCCGCACCGTCCGGTAGGCGGTGACATCCTCGATCTCCCAACCACGTTCGCGCAGACCCTCGGCCAGCGTCTCGGTGGCGATGTCCGCACGCGGCAGCAGGACCCGGTTGACCGGGTCGAAAATGCTGTCGTAGGGCGGGAAGTCGTCGAGCAGGCCCAGCGAGGACTGCTCACCGGCCGGCACCAGCTCCGGGCTGATCCCGAACGCGCGCACCCGGTCGGCGGTCGATTCGCCCACACACGCGATCTTCACTCCGGAGAACGCGCGCGCGTCCAGACCGAACTCGCCGAACTTCTCCCACACCGCGCGCACCGCGTTGGTGGAGGTGAACACCACCCACTGGAAGCGGCCGTCGACCAATCCCTTGACGGCCCTTTCCATCTGAGCGGGGCTGCGCGGCGGCTCGACGGCAATGGTCGGCACCTCGATGGGCAGCGCGCCGTAGGACGTCAGGCGTTCGCTCATCTCGCCGGCCTGGTCCTTGGTGCGCGGCACCAGCACGGTCCAGCCGTACAGCGCGCGGCTCTCCCACCAGTTCAGCTTCGCCCGGCTGGCCACCGTCTTGCCGATGGTCACCACCAGCGGTCCGGTCAGCGGACCGGCGGGGTCGGTGCCGCCCAGCACCGCCGAGTCGGTCAGGCCGTGCAGCGTGGTCTCGATCGAACGCTGCTGGCAGGTGGTGCCGTGCGCGGTCACCACGCACGGGGTGTTCTCGGCGAGCTCGTGCTCGATCAGGGTGCGTGCCGCATCGGCCAGATGCGACGACGTGGCCTGCAGGATCAGCGGACCGGGCGCGGCGGCCAGCGCCTCCCAATCCACTTGTGGGTCGCGCACGTCGGCCACGGTGTGCGAAGAGCCCAGCGGCAGCCCCGCATACGTCGGCACGGCATCGCTGGGGGCCAGCCCCGGCACGATCTCGATGTGCAGGTGGCTGCGCGCGACGGCGTTCACCTCGGTGATGACCGCGTCGACCGTCAGCGGGTCGCCGGCCACCAGGCGCACCACGTCCACGCCCGTGCGGGCCTCGGTGGTCAGCGTCTTGGCCACCTCGGCGGGATCACCCAGGGCCGGGCGAATGTCGGGACCACCGGAGATCACCGCCGGCTGCATCTTGGTCGGCTCGGATCCGCCGTCGCCGGTGGAGGCGGCCGGCTCCGCCGGAGCCGGGCCGGAAACCGGCGGCAGGTCTTTGCCGATCAGGGCCAGCACCGGCTCAGGCACGTCGGGGTCGGTGAACACCAGGGCGGCGTTCGCCAGCACCGTGGCGGCCCGGGTCGT
>NZ_LZKV01000178.1:0-24706 GCF_001672995.1 Mycobacterium sp. 1482292.6
GCGCCGCCGTGATCGCGGGCGCGACCGGCGTCCAGGCGCACCAGCCGCTCGAAGATGTTGTCCCGCTGGTCATCCGGGATGCCCGGCCCGGTGTCGGTGACGGTCACCTCCGCGAGGCCCTCGTCGGCGCGAAGGTCGACGGTGATGGCTCCGCCGGCCGGCGTATACCGGCGTGCGTTGTCGAGCAGGTTGGACACGATCTGGGACAGGCGGGTCGCGTCGGCGTTGAGGCTCAGCGTGGCCAAACCGGTGCGGCTGACGCTGATCTGCGGTGCCAGCATGGCGGCGCGATCGGCTTCCCCATCGAGGACGGCGGCCACGTCGACGTCATGCAGCTCGAGCGCGAGCCCGGCGTCGATGCGGCTCAGGTCCAGCATGTCGGAGACGAGTCGTCCGGCGCGGCGCGCGTCGGAGAGCAGCAGGCTCGCCCGACGGTATTGCCCGTCGTCTTGATGTTGCGAGGCGCCGTGCGCGAGTTGTTCGGCGGCGACCTGGATGCCGGCGATCGGGGTGCGCAATTCGTGGGCGGCGTCGACGAGAAAGCGCCGGGTTGCGGACTCGGCGCGTTGCGCGGTGTCGGCGGCGTGCCGGGCGCGGCGCTCGGAGGTTTCCAGGGCATCCAGCATACCGTCGAAAGCCCTTGCGGCGCGACCTAATTCGGTGTCGGTGCGGTCCGGATGCAGTCGGCGGCCGCGGTCCCCGGTGGTGATGGCGTTGGCCAGCGCGGTGAGCCGGTCCAGCGGGCGCAGCGCCGCCCGGCTGACCGCAACCAGTAACAGCGCCGCAAGCAGCAGGGTCGCCAAGCCCGCCCCGATCATCAGGGCGCGCAGCTGATGCGCGACCTGGGTGGTCTGCGTGGTGTCGGCGACCAGGATCACCCGGCTCCCGTCGGGCAGCGGGTGCACGACGGCCGTCGCGGTGGCATCCGGCGGCGGGCCGGGCGGCGGTGGAAGTGCGTACGGCGGTGGCGGATACGGCGGAGGTGGCGGATACGGCGGTGGGTAGGCCGGCGGCGGATACAGCGGGGGTGGTTCGACCTCGCCGTCACTGAGCTCCGGGCTGATCCCGCGGTCACCGTAGGAGCTGCCGTTGGCCGTGACGACGAGCGCCCGGATCCCGCCGCCGTTGAGTTCGGCGGCAAGCAGATCCGGTGAGGTGCGCGCGGCGCTCAACGCGTCGGCGCGCGATGTCGCGGCCAGCAGCCGGTCGTGCAGATTGCGCTGTGCCAGAACGCCCATCGTGAAGTCGATGGTGACGCCGAGCACCACCAGCAGGCCCGCCAGCAGCGCGAGCACCACCAGCGTCACCCGACGTTGCAGCGACGGCGTCGGTGTCCTCGAGGCGGCCGTCATGACCGCTCGGCCCGCAGGCGGTAGCCGATGCCGCGCACGGTATGCAGGATCCGCGGCCCGTGCGCCTCCAGCTTGCGCCGCAGCCCGCTGACATGGACCTGCACCAGGTTGGGGTCGTAGGCGTCGTAGCCCCACACCCCGTTCAGAATCTGGCCTGCGCTGACGATCCGGCCGCGCTGCTCCACCAGGAAAGACAGCACCCGCAACTCGGTTGCCGTCAGATCCAGCGGGTGGCCGCCGCGCGCCGCCACACCGGCACCGAGGTCCAGCGTGACGTCGCCCACCTGAATCACCTGGGACAGCCGTCCGCGCCGGCGTAGCACCGCGCCGACCCGCGACACCAGCTCGGCCAGCTCGAACGGCTTGATGACGTAGTCGTCGGCGCCGCCGTCGAGTCCGCGTAGCCGATCCGGCAGCCCGTCGCGGGCCGTGATCAAGACGATCCCGACGTCACCCCATTCCCGAATCACGTCGATCAGTTCGAACCCGTCGCGTCCCGGCAGCATCACGTCGAGCACCACCAGGTCGGGCCGCATTCCGTCGAGAACCTCTTCCAGGCCGTCACCGTCGCGGCGGGCATCGGTGTGATAGCCCACCTCGGTCAGCGCCTCGCTGACCATCTCCCGGATGGTCTCGGAGTCCTCGACGACCAGCACCCGCGGCGTGCCGAAGCTGAACCGGCCGGCCGCGCGCAGGCAATCCGTCATTCCTCCATTGTCGGTGCCGGTGCTGAAACGAACCTGAAGGGCGCTGCCCACTGTGACGAGCCGTTCATCGGGCGGCCGAATTCTTCAGATCCATTTCAGCCCCGGCTCTTAACGTCCGTGGCATGACCACGAACGACGACATCAACACCAATGCACCCGCACCGCCGCCGGTCGCCGAGCCGGCATTAGAGCGACGCCGCTACCCCACCGGCGTGGTGATCGGCGCCGGGGTGGCGGGGGCGCTGCTCGGCGCGGTCGGCACCGTCGCGGCGATCGCGTTCGCCTGGATAGTCAGCGTCGGACCACCCCCGCCGCCGCTCGGGCCGCCGCCGATGCTGGCGGCGCCGTTCCACGGGCCGCCGCCTCCCCCGATGGGTGGACCCGGGCCGGGTGGTTTCGGCTTTGTTCCGCCGCCCGGCCCGCCGGGACCCCCGCGAGGCTTCTGGCCACCACCCCCGGGCGAGGGCTTCCCGACGCCGGCCGCGCCGACACCGTCCGCCGCGCCGCACCCCTGACCAACAATGACTCGCTTCGGTCGCCGTCACGATGCCTTCGTGCCGGCGACCGGCGGCGTCGGCCCGGTAGCGTCTCGAGTGAACCCAGCTCGACGATCCGGGAGAGCCGCATGACATCGGACAACAGCGGAGCCCGCCGGTCTCCCACCGGTGTCGCCGCTCTGGCCGGGCGGCTGCTGCGGTCGCGCCGCCTCATGCGCGCGCCGATCTGGATCTACAAGGTCCGCGCGGGCGCGCTGTTCGGTTCACGCATCCTGCTGCTCGAACACATCGGCCGCAAGTCGGGCATGCCGCGCTATGCGGCGTTGGAGGTCGTCGACCACTCGTCGCCCGACACCTACGTGGTCGCGTCGGGCTTCGGCCGAAAAGCCCAGTGGTTCCGCAACATTGAAGCCAACCCCCGGGTGCGGGTCTACGCCGGCAGCCACCCGCCCCGGACCGCTACGGCGCGGGTGATGACGACACCCGAGACCGATAAGACCTTGGCCGCCTACCGATCCCGGCATCCCAAGGCGTGGGAGCGGATGCGCCCGGTGCTCGAGCACACGCTCGGCGTGCCGATCACCGACACCGACACCCCGCTGCCACTGGTCGAATTGCGCCTCGATTAGCTCTGGTCGGGCCCCTTGATCGTCATCGCGGCGACCAACGCCAAAAACAGCGCGGCCGGAACACCGTTGACGACCTTGTCGCGCACCCGGATGTGCGCGCCCACCGCCAACACGAAGTACAACGTCAGCATCGCCGTCGTCAGCCGCGCCAGGGTGGGAAAACGGTTGACCGACAGCAATCCGACGGCGGCGGCCGCCTTCACCGCCGGCAACACGGGCCGGACGTTCTCCGGCAGGCCCACGTCATCGAGCACCTTCTTGATCGGGGCCACCTGGACGCCGCACAGTACCGCGTCGACGGCGTGGAAGGCGCCCAGCGCCGCATAGGTCTTCGGTGAAGTCAACGCACTCATGCCGCAATCCTAGGGAGTCAGCTCCCCAGGCGAGCCATCCGCGGGCTTGCTGGCGATTGCCTCGGCCTTGGCCACGGCTTGAGCGACCGAGGGATCGGTTTCGGCGGAGAACCAGTCCGCGACCTCCGCGTCGTCGCCGTCAGTGGCATGCCTGGGAGCATCGTCAACCGGAGAAGGCTCGAACCGGAATACGCCGTCCTCGCCCGGCGAGCCAAGCAGCCGCGTGAACCCTTGCAACGCGGCGCTGAAATCGCTGGGCACCACCCACACCTTGTTCGCGTCGCCGCGCGCCATTTCGGGCAGCGTCTGCAAGTACTGGTAGGCCAACATTTCCGGAGTGGGACGGCCGGCCTTGATCGCGGCGAACGTCTTCTCAATGGCCTTGGCCTGCCCCTGGGCCCTCAGGTAGGCGGCCGCTCGCTCACCCTGCGCGCGCAGTACCCGCGACTGGCGGTCGGCTTCCGCAGTCAGGATCGCGGCCTGCTTGGCGCCCTCGGCGGCAAGGATTTGCGCAGCCTTTTGTCCCTCAGCCTGCATGATCGCCGCTTGCCGGGTGCCTTCGGCGGTCAGGATCATCGCGCGCTTCTCGCGGTCGGCCTTCATCTGCTTCTCCATCGACGCCTGAATCGACGGCGGCGGGTCGATGCTGCGCAATTCGACCCGCGCGACCCGCAGACCCCAGCGGTTGGTCGCCTCGTCGAGCACGCCGCGCAGCTGCCCGTTGATCTGGTCGCGCGATGTCAGCGTCTGCTCCAGCGTCATGCCGCCGACCACGTTGCGCAGCGTGGTGGTGGTGAGCTGTTCGACGCCGACGATGTAGTTGCTGATCTCGTAGACGGCCGCCTGGGGCACGGTGACCTGGAAGTAGACCACGGTGTCGATGTTCAGCGTCAGGTTGTCCTCGGTGATCACCGGCTGCGGCGGGAACGACACCACCCGCTCACGCAGATCCACCCGGGCGCGGACCCGATCGATGAACGGCACCAGCAACGTCAGTTGCCCGCTGACCGTGCGGCTGTATCGGCCCAGCCGTTCGATCACCGCCGCCTCCGCCTGGGGTATCAGCGCCACCGACTTGGCCACCACGACGATCGCGAAGATCACCAGGACGGCCAGCAGCACCAATCCAGCCACTGCACCTTGCATCGGACTTCCTCTCTCTACCAGTCGTCGGCAGCGTCGTCTCGCCGCTACAGACTGCTCCTGAAGACCACCGCCGTCGCGCCGTCGATCTGCATGACGGTGACCGGCTCGCCGGGTTCGTAGACGTCGGCGTCGTCGAGGGGGCGCGCAGACCACACTTGGCCGTCGAGCTTGACCTGACCCTCGTCGCGCGCGACCCGCTCGAGCACCAGCGCGGTTTTGCCCTGCAGCGCCTCGATTCCCAACCGCGGCGCCCCGGCCGGCGTCAGCCGCCGCTTCAGCGGCGGACGAACCACCACCAGCAGCAGCACCGAGACCACCAGGAACACCGCGCCGTTCGCCCAGACCGGAAAGTCGGTCACCCAACTGGTTAGCGCCGCGGCGAGCGCGCCGCCACCGAGCATCACCAAAAACAAATGGCCGGTGAGCGCCTCCGCACCGGCCAGCACCAGCGCGAATATTAGCCAAAGCACCGCGGCGTGCATGCGGCAAGAATACGCGTGATCCGCCTTTGCCGGGCAAAACAACTACACTGCGTTCTCGTGTGGTGTCCAAGTGTCTCGCTGTCCCTGTGGGCCAATGCGTGGCTCGCCGGAAAGGCCGCGCCCGACGACGTCCTGGACGCGTTATCCGTTTGGGCGCCAAAGCAATCGGTGACCGCGTATGATGCGGTCGCCGCGGGCCACACCGGGCTGCCCTGGCCCGACGTACACGACGCCGGAACGGTCACGCTGCTGCAGACATTGCGTGCCGCGATCGGCCGGCCGACACCGGCGTCCGACGGCGGCGGGTTTATGCGCGGATCGATCAACGTGGTTTTGCCGGTGCCAGGCGACGTGCGCGGGCTGGCCCCCGGAACACAGTTCGAGCGGGACGCGCTGGCGGCCGGCGAGGCGGTCATCATCGCCAATCCCCGCAATCCCGCCACCGCGGTCGGCCTGGTGCCCGAGTTCTCCTATGAGGACGACGAGGACGTGCCCGAGGACTACGAGACGCGGCTGGCCGAATTGTGCGCGCTGACGTGGACCGTGTACTCGCTGCCCGGCGCGCCGGTGCTGGACCATCACGAGCTCGGCGACGCCGAGTACACGCTGCGGTCGGCGGTGCGCTCAGCCGCGGACGCGCTGGGCGCCATCGGGCTGGGGGCCGCGGCGTCCGACGTCGACGACCCGCGCGGCCTCGTCGAGCAACTCTTGGAATCCGCACGGCAACACCGCATTCCCGACCACGCGCCGACGCGCGCGCTGCGGGTGCTGGAGAACGCCGCCCACGTCGACGCCATCATCGCGGTCAGCGCGGGGCTGAGCCGATCCGACTCTCCGGACCGGTTCACCGCGCCCGTCGCCGCGGGCCTGGAACCCGTGGGAACGCAATCCTCTTCGGAGGCCCGCATCGCCAGCGACGCGCTGCGACCGCTCACCGCGGTGGTGCGTTCGGCGCGGATGGCGGCCGTGACCGCGATCCTGCATTCGGCCTGGGGCGATTAAGCGTTTCTAGCGGCCGGCCGCGCAATGCGGTGGGCGGCAGGGCGCGCCGTTGACGCTGGCGAGGCAACCGGGGACCGGGTCGGGCCCGGTCACCCGCTGGGGCGCCCGGCCATACCGCAATTCGTCGATCAGATCCGCGGCCATCCGCGCGAAACGCGGGTGGGCGTTGGGCGTCGACGCCCGCACCAGGGCCACGCCCGCCGCCTCGGCCTGCGACGCCAACTCGTTGTCGAGATCCCACACCACCTCGATGTGGTCGGCCACGAACCCGATCGGGCAGATGATGACGGCCTGGGTCCCGGCCTGCGCCAGGGTGGCCAGGTGGTCGGCGACGTCGGGCTCCAGCCATGGCACCTGCGGCGGTCCCGACCGTGACTGCCACGCCAGGTCGTAGTCGGAATACCCGGCGGCGGCCGCCACAAGGCTTGCGGCATAGGCGACTTGGCGGCTGTACAGCCGCGGGCCCAGGCGGTCATCGGCGGCCACCGGGATGGAATGCGCGGTGAACACCAGTCGAGCGCCGGCCTGTTGCTCGGGGGTCAGCGCACCCGACGCCGCGCCGATGGTGTCGGCGAAGATCCGCACGAACCGCGGGTGGTCGAAATAGGGCCGCAGCTTGACCAATTCGGGCGCATCCGGCCCGGCCGCCTCGCGCGCGCGGGCGATGTCCTCGACGTATTGCGTGCAGCTGGAGTAGCCGCTCCACGCCGAGGTGGTGAACACCACGGCCCGACGAATTCCATTGTCGCGCATGGTCGCGACGGTGTCCTCGACGTAGGGCTCCCAGTTGCGGTTGCCGAAATAGACCGGCAGGTCCAGGCCGCGGTCGTGCAGCTCGGCTTCCAGTTGGGCGACCAGCGCGCGATTGATGTTGTTGATCGGCGAGACGCCGCCGAAATGCAGGTAGTGCTCGGCGACGTCGTCGAGTCGTTCCGGCGGCACGTTGCGGCCCCGGGTGACGTTCTCCAGGAACGGCCGAACCTGCTCGGGACCTTCCGGCCCACCGAAGGACAGCAGCAGGACGGCGTCGAATTCCATTACCGTCTACAGTAATTGGGTGCTTGCGCCGCCGTCGGCGTAGATGATGGTTCCCGTCGTCGCCGGCAGCCAGTCCGAGAGCAGCGCGCACACCGTCTTGGCGACCGGGGTCGGGTCCTTCATGTTCCAGCCGATGGGGGCGCGCTGGTCCCAGCCCTCTTCGAGCAGCTGCATCTGTGCGCCAGCCTCCTCGCCGAGCGCCCCGCCGACGATCGCGCTCATGGCCAGCGTCCGGATCGGGCCCGCGGCAACGAGATTCGAGCGAACACCGAACTTACCCGCCTCGCGCGCCACGAATCGGTTGACCGATTCCAGCGCGCTCTTGGCCACCGTCATCCAGTTGTACGCCGGCATCGCCCGGCTGGGGTCGAAGTCCATACCCACGATCGAGCCGCCGGGATTCATGATCGGCAACGTCGCCTTGGCCAGCGAGGCGTACGAATACGCCGAGATGTGAATGCCTTTCGAGACATCTTCGTATGGCGCGTCGAAGAACGGGTTGATGCCCATCCCGGTCTGCGGCATGAAACCGATCGAGTGCACCACCCCGTCGAGCTTGTTGCCCTCACCGATCTCGGCGGTCACCCGCTCGGCGAGCGAGTCCAAGTGCTCCTGGTTCTGCACGTCGAGTTCGATCAGCGGCGCCTTCTCCGGCAGCCGGTCGGCGATGCGCTGGATCAGGCGCAACCGGTCGAACCCGGTCAGCACTAACTGCGCCCCGGCCTCCTGGGCCGCCTTGGCGATGTGAAACGCAATCGACGAATCGGTGATGATTCCCGAGATCAGAATCCGTTTGCCGTCGAGCAGTCCTGCCATGTCCGTCCTTAATGTCGTGGTTGAAGTCAGTGGCCCATGCCCATGCCGCCGTCCACGGGGATGACCGCGCCGGCGATGTAGCTGGCGTCCTCGGACGCCAGGAAGCTGACCGCGCCGGCGACCTCCTCGGCGGTACCAACCCGCTTGGCCGGGATGAAGTCCAGCGCGCCCTCCTGGATCCGCTCGTCGAGGGCGCGGGTCATCTCGGTGTCGATGTAGCCCGGCGCCACCACATTCGCGGTCACGTTGGCCTTGGACAGCTCCCGCGAGATCGAGCGGGCCATGCCGATCAGGCCGGCCTTGGCGGCCGCGTAGTTGGCCTGGTTGCCGATGCCCCAACTGCCCGACACCGACCCGATGAAGATGATCCGGCCGAAACGCTTGCGCTGCATGCTGCGTGAGGCGCGCTGGGCTACCCGGAAGGCCCCGGTGAGGTTGGCGTTGATGACCTCCTCGAACCGCTCCTCGGTCATCCGGATCAGGAACGCGTCCTTGGATATGCCGGCGTTGGACACCAGCACCTCGACCGGACCCTGGTGCTCCTCGACCTCTTTGAAGGCGCGGTCGACCGCTTCGTTGTCGGTGACGTCGCACACGACGCCGAACAACCCCTCGGGCGCCCCGGATCCGCGGTGCGTGACGGCCACCTTGTGGCCGTCGGCGGCGAGCCGCTGCGCGATCGCCAGTCCGATCCCCCGGTTTCCGCCGGTGACCAGGACTGAACGGGATACGAATGCCGGTTTGCCGCCGTTGGTGGCGGCCTTGGGGGTGTTTTCGGTGGCTGCGTCAGTCACCCGGCCAACTTATCGCCTCGGCTTACAAGGACCGAAATCTCCCCCTGTTATGACCGCGAGCGTAAGCGGGCTGCGATTTTCGGACCGGGTTTCCGCAGTGGGCTTACGCTCGCGAAGCTCTGTCAGTGCCGCGACGCAAACTTCCGCCATGACGGGCATTACCGGTCCCTTCCTGGGCAGCGAAGCCCTAGCTGCCGGCGAAGTGACTCCCCATGAGCTGCGCAGCCGGTATACAGCGCTGCACAAGGACGTGTACGTGGCTACAGACCTCGCGCTGACGGCGGCGTTGCGCGCGAAGGCCTGCTGGCTGCGGTCGCGACGTCGCGGCATAATCGCCGGCTTTTCCGCCTCCGCGCTGCACGGCTCGAAGTGGATCGACCCGGCGTTACCCGCCGAGATCATCGACACCAACCGCTGGCCAGTCGCGGGCGTGCACGTTTGGGAAGAGCGGATCGAGGCCGACGAGATCACCGTCATCGACGGCATACGAGTCACCACGCCGGCGCGAACGGCACTCGATCTGGCCAGGCGATGCCGCCTGGGTGTCGCGGTCGCCGCGGTCGATGCCCTCGTGCAGGCGACCGATCTGAAGATGGCCGATGTCGAGCTGTTGGTCGGGCGGTATCGGGGACGTCGAGGCATGAAGGCCGCTCGCGCCGCCCTCGAACTCGTCGACGGTGGGGCGCAATCCCCCAAGGAGACCTGGCTGCGTCTCCTATTGATTGCGGCGGGCTTTCCCGCTCCCCAGACGCAGATTTGTGTCCGCAACGAATGGGGTTGGGCCGAGGCCTATTTGGATATGGGTTGGGAGGACATCAAGGTAGCCGTGGAGTACGACGGCGACCAGCATCGAACGAGTCGCTACCAGTACGTCAAGGACATCCGCCGGCTGGAGACGATCGAACGTTACGGCTGGATCGTGATCCGGGTGATCGCCGAGGATCATCCCGACGACATCATCCGCCGGGTGCGCGCAGCCCGCGCTTCGCGTGCGTAAGCCGACTGTGGAAATTCGGGCCGAAATTCACAGTGTGCTTACGCTCGCGGGTCAAAGGGGCCCGCGCACAGACGCTAGGTCGGCAGGCGCCGGTTGATCAGCAACGCCGCCAGCGCCGCGAGCGCCAGCACCAGCGCGCCCAACCGCACCCAGCCCACGCTGGCGTCGCCCTTGATCGTCTCGTAGCCGATCTGCTGCTGCAGCGTCGCGTAGACCGATTTCAGTTCCTGCAATGACGCAGCGCTGTAGGCATTTCCGCCCGAGAGCTGGGCCACCTTCTTCAGCGTCTCATCGTCGACGGGCACCGGCTGGCGCTGGTCGTTGATCTCGACGAACCCGTACGGGGTGCCGAAGGAGATGGTCGAGATCGGCACGCCCTGGTCCTTGGCCGTGCGCGCGGCGGTGAAGGCGCCCTTCGGATTGTCCGGGTTGGTCGGCATCGTCTCCTTGCCGTCGGAGAACAACACGATGCGCGCCGGGGGCGGTTTGTCGCCGCCGCCGATCACCGCGCCGACCGTCGCGATGGCCTGCAGCGCGGTGAAGATGCCCTCGCCGGTGGCGGTGCGGTCGGCGAACTGCAGCTTGTCCAACGCCGCCTTGGTGGATTCCCGGTTGGTCGTCGGCGAGACCAGCACCGTGGCGGTCCCCGCATAGGCGATCAGCCCGAGGTTGATGCCCGGCGTCAGTTCGTCGGCGAACTGCTTGGCAGCCTCCTGCGCGGCCGCCATCCGGTTGGGCGCGACATCGGTGGCGCGCATGGACTGCGAGACGTCGATGACCAGCATCACCACCGCGCGGTTGCGGGGAATCCGAACGTCGTTGGTGGGGCCGGCCATTGCGATGGTGAACAGCACCAGCGAGGCCACCAGCAAGATCGCCGGAACGTGGCGCCACGTCGAAGGCCGTTTGGGCGCAACGCTTTCCAGCAGCTCCATGTTGGCGAACCGCAGCATGCGCCGCTGGCGCGCCAGCTGCATCAGGATGTAGAGCGCGGCCAGCCCGAAGACGACCAGCAGGAACAGAAAGAACCACGAATGTTCGAAGCCCGACAACGACATCGGGCCCAGTAGCGGCAGTGTCACTGCCGCCCTGCCAATGCACCGCGCCGGCGGGATTCGACGAACCGCACGATGTCGGCGATCCAGTCACGGTCGGTGCGCAGCGTCAGTATCGGGGCCCCGCAGCTGCGGATCGTGCGCGCCACGTCGGCGCGGTGCGCCGCGGCGGCCTTGGCGAAATCGTCACGCAGCTGCGCGTCGATGGTGAACTCGCGGGTGACGCCGGACTCGGCGTCCTGCAGCACCACGTCGCCGATGTCGGGCAGCTCGACGTCGCGCGGGTCGAGTACCTCGATGGCCAGCACCTCGTGCCGGGCGGCGACCGCCCGCAGCGGGCGCATCCAGTTGATCGGCCCGAGGAAGTCGCTGATGATCACCGCCATGCCGCGGCGGCGTTCCGGCCGGCGCAGGGCGTCGATCGCGGTCGCCAGATCGCCGCGCACCCCGACGGGCGCGCGCGGCGTGGTGGCGATGGTGCGCAACAGCGTCTGCTCGTGCTGACGTCCGGAGCGGGCCGGCACCCGGGTGATCTTGGCGCCGGTGGAGACGATCGCGCCCAGCCGGTTGCCGCCCCCGCTGTTGAGGAAGGTGATCGCGGCGGCCGCCGCCACCGCGAGGTCGCGCTTCTCGCAGCCCACGGTCCCGAAGTCCAGGCTGGCCGACATGTCGACCACCAGCCAGGTTTCCAGCTCCCGGTCGGCGATCATCTGCCGCACGTGCGGGTGCGTCGTGCGCGCGGTGACGGCCCAGTCCATCCGGCGGACGTCGTCGCCGGGCTGATACTCGCGCGACTCCCCCGGCTCCGAGCCCGGCCCCGGGATCAGGCCGAGGTGATCACCGTGCAGCACACCGTCGAGCTTGCGTTTGACGGTGAGCTCGAGGGTGCGCAGCGCCGCCGACAGCTTCGGGTCATCGATCTGACCCCGCTGCATCGACGGCGGATGCACCACCGCCCGCCTGTTGGGATCGGTCACCGACCGCTGGCCGCGCCGGCGGGTTGCATCACCGGGGGCACCGAATGACCTTGCTGCGGAACGGCATTCACCTGAGGCAAGGCCACCGTCTGCAGCACCCGGTTGATGACGATCTCCGGCGAGATCTCGTCGGCGAGCGCGTCGTAGGTGAGCACCAGCCGGTGGCGCAGCACGTCGGGAATGACGTCGACGACGTCTTGCGGGATCACGTAGTCGCGGCCGCGGACCAGGGCCAGCGATCGGGACGCGGCGATGATGCCCAGCGACGCGCGTGGCGACGCCCCGAACGAGATCCACGTCTTGACGTCGTTCATGCCGAGCTGTTCGGGGTGGCGGGTGGCCGTCACGACGCGCACCACGTAGTCCACCAGGGCGTGGTGGACGAAGACGTTGGCCGCGATGTCCTGCAGCCGCAACAGGTCGCCGGTGTTGAGGATCTGCTTGGGCTCCGGCGGGCGCACGCCCATCCGGTAGATGATCTCCCGCTCCTCCTCCGGCGAGGGGTAGCCGACGTTGATTTTGAACAGGAAGCGGTCGCGCTGGGCTTCGGGCAGCGGGTAGACGCCCTCGTGCTCGATCGGGTTCTGCGTCGCCATCACCAGGAACGGGTTGGGCAGCGCGAAGGTCTTGCCGCCGATCGACACGTGGCGTTCCTGCATGACCTCCAGCAGCGCCGACTGCACCTTGGCCGGCGCACGGTTGATCTCGTCGGCGAGCAGGAAGTTGACCACCACCGGGCCGAGCTCGGTGTCGAACTCCTCCTTGCCCTGGCGGTAGATGCGGGTACCGATGATGTCGGTGGGCACCAGGTCCGGCGTGAACTGGATGCGCGCGAACGTCCCGCCGACCACCTTGGCGAAGGTCTCGACGGCCAACGTCTTGGCCACGCCGGGCACACCCTCGAGCAGCACGTGCCCCTTGGACAACAGGCCGACCAGCATGCGCTCCACCAGCTGGTCCTGGCCGACGATGATGCGTTTGACCTCGAAGATGGCACGTTCCAGGGTCTGCACCTCGGCGGCCAGTCCGTTACCGCCGCCGGTCGGCGCTTCGTGAGCCGGGCCGGATTGCCCGCCCGGGCCCGAGTAACCGCTGGCGCCTGGCGGCGGCCCACCTGCTGCTGTCATGAAGAACCCTCCACGTTCCATCGGACACGACTGCCGGGCAGCGACGTGCCCGCGTCCAACTATTCCAGCACCGCCGGATTCCGTCGACGCTCGCCCAGCTGATGGGTCGCCGGCACCGCTGATCAGTACTCGATGATCCTAGTCAGGAACGGTGTCATGCCGGGCTTTCGAACCTGGCTGACCGTAACCTTGGCGGCGCTGCCCGACGCCTCCAGCATCTGGCCATTGCCCAGGTACATGGTGACGTGCTGGCTGCCGCCCGGGCCGTAGAAGATCAGGTCGCCGCGCCTGGCCTGATCCGGCGGGATGTGGCGCCCGGCGTTGTATTGGTCACCGGAGAACCGCGGGATCAGCACGCCGACCCCGGCGAAGCCGTAGCGCATCAGGCCCGAGCAGTCGAAGCCGGTGATGTTGGCGCCGTCGCCGACGCCCTTGCTGGGGCCGTCCAGCGAGCCGCCGCCCCACGAGTAGGGCACGCCCATCTGGGAGCCCATCCGCTTGATCACGTACTCGATGGCCTGCCGGCCGTAGACCCGCGGGATCTTGCCGCCGGGGTTGGAGGGCGTGGCGGCGGCGGCCGGTGCGGGATCGCCCAGGATGTTGATCCCGAGCCCGCCGAGAAATTGCTTGCCCAGGTCCATCGTGGTCTGGGTGGCCTGCGCGGTGGCCTGCAGCGACGCGTTGGCGACGGCCAGCGGATCGCCAGGGGCGCCGGCGCTGATCTGGGCCGGCAACGTGGGGTCCCACTGGCCGGGGTCGGCGACGGCAAGCGGAGCCGGGGCGGCCACAGACAACATCAGCCCGGACACCACAGCGGTGATCCAGGCGAGGTTGACGAAACGAAATCGGTTGCGGCGCATGGCTGTCCGTTCAGTGCTCACTCGATCACCACTCGATGTACCGGACCACGTAGGGCGTCATGCCGCTGGTGCGCACCGGGGCGACGCGGACCTTCAACCCGATGTCGGGCGCCTCGAGCATCTGGCCGTCACCCAGGTAGATCGTGACGTGCTGGCTGCCGCCCGGGCCGTAGAAGATGACGTCGCCGCGGCGCATCTGGGAGGACGGGATCTTGCGACCCAGGTTGTACTGCGAGCCCGAGTAGTGCGGCAGCTTGATGCCCACCCCCGCGAACGAGTACAGCACCAGACCCGAACAGTCGAAGCCGGTGATGCCGGCCCCGGAGTCGATGCCCTTGCTCGGGCCGGCCGCGTTGCCGCCACCCCAGGAGTACGGCACGCCGATCTGCGACATGCCGCGCCGGATCACGTATTCGGTGGCCTGCCGGCCGTAGACGCGCGGGATGCGTGCGCCGACCCCACCGGGCGCGGCGTTGGTGATGCCGGTGTCGTCGGGCTTGAGGATGCCCATCTGCTGCAGGAAGTTGCGGCCCAGCCCGGCGGTCACCTGAGTCGAGGTGGCCGAGATGCCGAGCACCTGGTTGATCACCGCGATCGGGTCGCCGGGGACGTTGGCGCTCGGGATCATCGGCAGGGTCGGGTCCCAGGCGCCGTCCCACCGGCGGGCCCCGGCCGACGGCGCCGGCGCGCCCGGCGACCCGGTCTCCCACCGGTCACCCGACGCCGACGGGCCGGGCCCGCCCGCCCCGGCGGACCACTGCCGCGCCGCCTCACGCTTGGCCGCCTCCAGCTTGACCTGAGCCTGATCCCGTTCGGCCGCAAGGCGAATGATGTCCTCGCGTTGCTGGTCGAACTTCTGCTTGGAGTTGGTCAGCGCCGCCACGGCGGCGTCCTGGCTGGACTTGGCGTCGGCCGCGGCCTTGTCGGCGTTCTGCTTGGCCAGCCGCGCCGCCGACTCCTTGTTCACCTGCTCGGTGCGGGCCTGCTGCAGCTTGGCCATCACGGTCTGCGAGCTGGTGGTGAGGTTCTTGGCCGCGGCCTCGGTGGCGATGATGTCGTCGGGGCTGCTCGCCGTCAGGTAGCTGTTCGACGGGCCGTTCATATAGGTGGCCGCGGCGAACGTGTCGAAGCGGCGCTGCGCGCCGGTGATGGCGATGTTGGCGTCTTTGACCGCCTGCTGGCTGGCCTCGAGGTCGTGCTGGGCGGTGGCCGCGTTGTCCCGCGCGGTCTCCACGTCGACGAGGGCCTTGTTGACGCTTTCCTGTTCGGTCTGGATTTCGGCGCTCAGGTTCTGCAGCCGCTGGTTGGCCTTGGCGACGTTGGCGATGAGGGCGGCGAGGTTGTCGGCGGTGGGGTCGGCCTCCGCGAGGCCCGGCGTGGCGATCAGCAGGGCGAGGCTCAAAACGGAGGGAACGACGGGGCGCACCAGCCTTAAGGCCGGTCGCGCAGAAGACCCCCAGCGTGTGCGTCTCATTCGACTCAGGTCTCCTACGGCTCAACACGACGGGCGGCGCCAGCCACAGGTTCCCCGAAAGGCGCCAAAGACAACACCAGCATCATTTGCACCGTACGTCACACCGATGGGCGTGCAAACGCTCCACCGAAATCGCACTCTCTACGTGCGTTTAATGTGACCGAATGGTGACCTGACTGGTTTGCCGCAGAGCGACGCCGCGGCTCGCCGAAGGAACCGGGGAAAACGAAGACCGGAAGTTAGACGGTGGTATTGGTGTCGGCGGCGGGGGTTGCCGCGGCGTCGCCCGAGGTTGCTGCGCGCTTACCGCGCACCTGCAGCAACCGGGTGCCGACGGCGGCCGCGAGGACCGCGATCAACAGGAAGATCGTCAGGCCGGTCCAGGGGAACTCGGGCGTGTCGAGCTCGTGCAGGAAATGCTGCGCGGAGACCACCGGATTGCCGGTCTTCGCGTTGTCCTCGCCGGCCTCGAGCGTCACGCGCGCGAACTGGGTGCTGTAGCTCCCGACGTAGCTCGGGCTAAGGGTCAGGACCGTCGCATCGTGATAGTCCGCGCCCACCACGGTCGAGATGTCGCGCAATGGGGTGTCGTTCGGGGGGTTGTGGTCGAGCAGCACGATCTTGAGGTTGATGCCCTCGGCGTGCGCCTGGTTGACCACGTCGAGCAGTCCAGGCATCGCCGCGGGCGGGGCGCTGACTCCGGTGGCGGCGACCTGGGACTTGACCACGTTCATGTCGACGTCCACCGGAATGTAGGCGGGCAGGAACGGAACCGTTTGCGGCAGCGGGCCGACGAACGAATCTTGACCGGTCATGAAGTCCCTCCTGCGGTAGTGCTAGAGGCACCGTACGCGATATCGGTTCGCGCGCCGCGCCGATGGCGGTCGCCCGCGTCCTATCCCGGCACGGATTGGTGCGCACATGGGGTTTAAACGGGCCGCCGCGGCGACAAGACTGAAGTCAGGAGTGCCCTCGTAATGCAGGACAAGCGTACTGTTAAAGTTGGCACGGCACCGCCGACACGGCCCGTCGCGGTGGGAGAACTAAAGACTCTGGGAGTTGAAGTGACTGATTCTGTGAATTCGTTCGGAGCCCGCGACACGCTGCAAGTCGGCGACCAGAGTTACCAGATCTATCGTCTCGACGCCGTCCCCAACACCGAGAAACTGCCCTACAGCCTCAAGGTGCTGGCCGAAAACCTGCTGCGCAACGAGGACGGCAGCAACATCACCAAGGACCACATCGAGGCCATCGCGAACTGGGATCCCAAGGCGGAACCCAGCATTGAGATCCAGTACACGCCCGCCCGCGTGGTGATGCAGGACTTCACCGGGGTGCCGTGCATCGTCGACCTGGCCACCATGCGCGAGGCCATCGGCGACCTCGGCGGCAAACCGGACAAGGTCAACCCGCTCGCCCCCGCCGACCTGGTGATCGACCACTCCGTGATCGCCGACCTGTTCGGCACCGCCGACGCGTTCGAGCGCAACGTCGAGATCGAGTACGAGCGCAACGGCGAGCGCTACCAGTTCCTGCGCTGGGGCCAGGGAGCGTTCCAAGACTTCAAGGTGGTGCCCCCGGGCACCGGCATCGTGCACCAGGTCAACATCGAGTACCTGGCCAGCGTGGTGATGTCGCGCGACGGCGTGGCCTACCCCGACACGTGTGTGGGCACCGACTCGCACACCACGATGGTCAACGGCCTGGGCGTGCTGGGCTGGGGCGTCGGCGGTATCGAGGCCGAGGCCGCGATGCTGGGTCAGCCGGTGTCGATGCTGATCCCGCGAGTGGTCGGCTTCAAGCTGACCGGTGAGATCCAGGCGGGCGTCACCGCCACCGACGTCGTGCTGACCGTCACCGAGATGCTGCGCAAGCACGGCGTCGTCGGCAAGTTCGTCGAGTTCTACGGCAAGGGCGTGTCGGAGGTGCCGCTGGCCAACCGCGCCACGCTGGGCAACATGAGCCCCGAATTCGGTTCCACCGCAGCGATTTTCCCGATCGACGAGGAGACCATCTCCTACCTGAAGTTCACCGGTCGCACCGACGAGCAGCTGGCGTTGGTGGAGGCGTACGCCAAAGAACAGGGCATGTGGCACGACCCCGACCATGAGCCGGTGTTCTCCGAGTACCTCGAGCTCGACCTCTCCACGGTGGTGCCGTCGATCGCCGGGCCCAAGCGCCCGCAGGACCGAATCCAGTTGTCGGAAGCCAAGTCCACGTTCCGCGAGCAGATCCTCAGCTACGTCGACGGCAACGACGATGGCCAGCAGGGCTATTCGAAACTGGACGAGTCGGTCGAGGAGACCTTCCCGGCCAGCGACCCGGGCGCGGTCTCGAACGGCCACGCGGATGACCGGCCCGTCGTGCAGTCGGCCGCCGCGCACGCCAAGGGCCGGCCGAGCAATCCGGTGCAGGTGCGCTCCGAAGAGCGCGGCGAGTTCGTGCTCGACCACGGCGCGGTGGTGATCGCCGCGATCACGTCGTGCACCAACACCTCCAACCCCGAGGTGATGCTGGGCGCGGCGCTGTTGGCGCGCAACGCCGTTGAGAAGGGACTGGCTTCCAAGCCGTGGGTGAAGACCACCATGGCGCCCGGCTCGCAGGTGGTCAACGACTACTACGACAAGGCCGGCCTGTGGCCGTACCTGGAGAAGCTCGGGTTCTACCTGGTCGGTTACGGGTGCACCACCTGCATCGGCAACTCCGGTCCGCTGCCCGAGGAAATCTCGAAGGCCATCAACGACAACGACCTATCGGTGACCGCGGTGCTCTCGGGGAACCGGAACTTCGAGGGCCGCATCAACCCCGACGTCAAGATGAACTACCTGGCGTCGCCGCCGCTGGTGGTGGCCTACGCGCTGGCCGGCACCATGGACTTCGACTTCGACGAGCAGCCGCTGGGCCAGGACAAGGAGGGCAATGACGTCTTCCTGAAAGACATTTGGCCGTCGCAGAAGGACGTTTCCGACACCATCGCGTCGGCGATCAACCAGGAGATGTTCACCAAGAACTACGCCGACGTGTTCAAGGGCGACGAGCGCTGGCGCAACCTGCCGACCCCGAGCGGCAACACCTTTGAGTGGAACGCGGATTCGACCTATGTGCGCAAGCCCCCGTACTTCGAGGGCATGCCGGCCGAGCCCGAGCCGGTTACCGACATCACCGGCGCCCGGGTGCTGGCGCTGCTGGGCGACTCGGTGACCACCGACCACATCTCCCCCGCCAGCAGCATCAAGCCGGGCACCCCGGCGGCGCAATACCTCGACGAGCACGGCGTGGAGCGCAAGGACTACAACTCCTTCGGCTCGCGGCGCGGCAACCACGAGGTGATGATCCGCGGCACCTTCGCCAACATCAGGTTGCGCAACCTGCTGCTCGACGACGTGTCCGGCGGCTATACCCGCGACTTCACCCAGGACGGCGGACCCCAGGCGTTCATCTACGACGCGGCGCAAAACTATGCGGCACAAGACATTCCGCTGGTGGTGCTGGGCGGCAAGGAATACGGGTCGGGCTCGTCGCGCGACTGGGCCGCCAAGGGAACCCGGCTGCTGGGCGTTCGCGCGGTGATCGCCGAGTCGTTCGAGCGGATTCACCGCTCCAACCTGATCGGCATGGGCGTCATCCCGTTGCAGTTCCCCGACGGCAAGTCCGCCGCGGATCTGGGTCTCGACGGCACCGAGGTGTTCGACATCACCGGCATCGAGGAGCTCAACGACGGCAAGACGCCGAAGACCGTACACGTCAAGGCCAGCAAGGACGGCAAAAACGCAATCGAATTCGACGCCGTGGTGCGCATCGACACCCCCGGAGAGGCCGACTACTACCGCAACGGCGGCATCCTGCAGTACGTGCTGCGCAACATGCTCAAGTCGGGTTAACCCCAACCCGATCAGATCACCTGATGCCAAAGGTCAGCGAGGACCATCTGGCGGCTCGCCGCCGCCAGATCCTCGACGGCGCCCGCCGCTGCTTCGCCGAATACGGTTACGAGCAGGCCACCGTGCGCCGGCTGGAGAAGGCGATCGGGATGTCGCGCGGCGCGATCTTCCACCACTTCCGGGACAAGGACGCGCTGTTCTTCGCGCTGGCCCACCAGGACGCCGAGCGGATGGCCGACGTGGCTTCGCGCGCGGGACTCATCCAGGTGATGCGCGACATGCTGGCCACGCCGGACGAATTCGATTGGCTGGCAACCAGATTGGAGATCGCGCGCAAACTGCGCAACGATCCCGCGTTCAGCCAGGGCTGGGCGGAGCGTTCCGCCGAGCTGCGGGCGGCCACCACCGATCGACTGCGCCGGCAGATGGAGGCACACCGGGTCCGCGACGACGTGCCCGGCGACGTGCTGCAGTGCTATCTGGAATTGGTGCTCGACGGCCTGGTGGCCCGGTCGGCATCCGGCGAGGATCCGCAGCGGCTATCCGCGGTCCTCGATTTAGTGGAAAACTCGGTGCGCCGCAACGATTCTTGAGAAGCGATCGTAACGCCACTGCGAACAAGGGGACGAGATTTCGCAGTGACGCTACGCCCGCGCGGTTTTGGCGGTCCGGTTGGGGCCGCCGCGGCTGCGCATCGTGGTGCCCGACTCCCGCAGCAGGCTATGGATCGACCCATACGACCTACCGGTCGTGGCGACCAGGTTGCGGATACTGGCGCCACCCTCGTAGGCGTGGCGCAGCTCGTCGAGCAACTGGTCGCGTGCCGTGGCCGACCTTTGCACTGTTCTCTTCATGGCTCCTCCGACGCCGGGACACGATGGCAAGCACCCAGAGTAGGAAGCCACTGTCGGCCGCGGGCGGCTTTCGCCAAAAACCGTCAACTCAGGCGAGCTCGATGAGATCGGAGTATTCGTCGGACCAGAAGTCCTCGGTGCCGTCGGGCAACAACACGACGCGCTGCGGCTCGAGGGCCTCGGCGGCGCCCGGGTCGTGCGTTACCAAGACCACCGCCCCCTGATAGCTGCGCAGCGCGTCGAGCACCTGTTCGCGCGAGGCCGGATCGAGGTTGTTCGTCGGTTCGTCGAGCAACAGCACATTGGCGGTGGAAGCCACCAAACCGGCCAGCGCGAGCCGGGTCTTCTCACCACCGGACAGCGTGCCCGCCGGCTGGTCGAGCTGGGGGCCGCTGAACATGAACGCTCCCAGCAGGCCGCGCAGATCCTGCTCGCCGGAATCCGGTGCGGCGTGCCGGATGTTCTCCCACACGGTCGCATCGTTGTCGAGCGTGTCGTGCTCCTGGGCGAAGTAGCCGATCCGCAGCCCGTGGCCGGGCTCGAGGCCTCCGGTGTCGGGGGCCTCGGTGCCGGCCAAGATCCGCAGCAGCGTGGTCTTGCCGGCGCCGTTGAGGCCCAGCACCACCACCCGCGAGCCGCGGTCGATCGCCAGGTCGACGCCGGTGAACACCTCCAGCGACCCGTAGGACTTGCTCAGCCCGGTGGCCACCAGCGGTGTGCGCCCGCACGGCGCCGGGTTCGGAAACTTGATGCGGGCCACCTTGTCGGCCACCCGCTCGTCGTCGAGCGCGGCCATCATCCGGTCGGCGCGACGCAACATGTTCTGTGCGGCAACGGCTTTGGTGGCTTTGGCGCCGAGCTTGGCGGCCTGCGAGCGCAGCGCGGTGGCCTTGCGTTCGGCGTTCGCGCGCTCCCGGCGGCGGCGCTGCTCGTCGGTGGCCCGCGCGTCCAGGTACTTCTGCCAGCCCATGTTGTACACGTCGACCTCGCCGCGCACCGCGTCCAGGAACCAGACCCGGTTGACGACGTCGGCGAGCAAGTCAACGTTGTGGCTGATGATCACCAGCCCGCCGGTGTGCGCGCGCAGGAAGTCGCGCAGCCAGCCGATGGAATCCGCGTCCAGGTGGTTGGTCGGCTCGTCGAGGAGCAGCGTGGTCGACGAACCCGACATCCCCGCGCCGCCCTCGGACGCGGCGAACAGGATGCGGGCCAGTTCCACCCGGCGGCGCTGTCCGCCGGACAGGGTGCGCAGCTGCTGCGTCAGCACCCGTTCCGGCAGGCCGAGACTCGCGCAGATGCGGCTGGCTTCGCTTTCCGCGCCGTAGCCGCCCAGCGCGACGAAACGCTCCTCGAGCTGGCCGTAGCGGCGGATCGCGCGGTCGCGGGCGTCGTCGTCGGCGACCTCGGCCATCAGCGCCTGCTGCTTTTCCAGGTCGGTCAGCAACACGTCGAGCCCGCGGGCCGACAGGACCCGGTCGCGGGCCAGCACGTCGAGGTCCCCCTCTTTGGGATCCTGTGGCAGATAACCGATTTCACCGACCCGGTTGATCGCGCCGGCATAGGGTTCGGTCTCCCCCGCCAGGATGCGCAGGGTGGTGGTCTTGCCGGCGCCGTTGCGGCCCACCAGCCCGATGCGGTCGCCGGGCTGCACGCGCAGGTCGGGACCGTCCGGTGAGAGCAGGATGCGCGCACCAGCGCGGACCTCGAGGTCCGTGGCCGTGATCACGATCGCTCTCCTTGTGGAAAAGACGCCTATTTGTCGTCGGTGAACACCGCTGGTCGTCGTTCTGCGCGCGCGGCAACCGCTTCTTCGAAGTTGGCGGTGAGCAGGCGGACGAATAGCTGTCCCAAGCCTTCGGCTTGCATGTGCCCTTCCAGGCTACCGGCGTCCAGTCCACTCCACAGCGTGCGCTTGGTCAACTCGATCCCCGGGCGGGAGAAGGCTGCTATCCGCGCGGCGATGGCGTAGCAGGTGTCCAGCAGCTGCTCGTCGGGCACCTGGTTGGACACCAGCCCGATGCGCTCGGCCTCCTCGGCGGTGATGTCGCGGCCGGTCAGCATGATCTCGAACGCGCGCGACGAGCCAATGGCCCGCGGCAGCAGGTAGGACAGGCCCAGCTCACTGGCGGTCAGGCCGTTGTTGATGCCGGCGGCGCGGAAATAGGCGCTCGTCGAGGCCACCCGGATGTCGGCGGCCAGCGCCAGGCACAGCCCACCGCCGATAGCGGGGCCGTTGACCGCGGCGATCACCGGCTGGTGCAGCCGGCGCAGCGCCAGGATGACCTCGTCGAGGATCTCCATGGAGCGCAGCGCATAGGTGGGGCGGGTCAGGCCCTCGACGTGGGGCACCGAGCCCGCGGACTTGTGATCGGCGCCGGAGGAAAAGCCCCGACCGGCGCCGGTCAGCACGACCACGCGCACCGAATTGTCGTAGGTGACCTTTTCCAGGGCCGCCTTGAGCGGCACCATGACGTCGAACGCCATCGAGTTCATCCGCTCGGGCCGGTTCAGGGTTATCAGCGCGACGCCGGGCCGCGGGTGGTCTACCAGTACCAAACTCACCCATGCAACCTAGCGCGTGGCCGACCGTGCTTCTGCGCGCAGCGCGGCGGGGCTATTCGCCCTGCCCGGCCTCGGCGGCGTCGACGTCGAACGCGCGGACCTGCGCGACCAGGTCCTCCAGGGCGGCCGGCGGCAGCGCGCCGGGCTGGTTGAACAGCAGTTTGCCCTTCTTGAAGGCCATCAGCGTGGGGATGGAGCGGATCTGGGCGGCCGCCGCCAGCTGTTGTTCGGCCTCGGTGTCGACCTTGGCGTGCACGATGTCGGGGTGCTTCTCCGAGGACGCCTGGAAAGTGGGACCGAACTGGCGGCACGGACCACACCAGGACGCCCAGAAGTCGACGAGCACGATGTCGTTGCCCTCGATGGTTTCGTTGAACTTCTCAGCGGTGAGATCAAGTGTTGTCACATTTGCCGTAACGCCCGGGGTCGACGCGATGTTCCCGGCGCGCGGCAGCGTGCCGCCCGCGGACCGCCGCTGGTTACGGTTGCGTACGTTTTCCCGCGTCCGACAGACTGTGCCTGACGATCCGCCGCCTCGAGGACCAGTGAGGGAATCGCGTTGGGCCACTACATCGCTAACGTCCGCGATATCGAATTCAACCTGTTCGAAGTTCTCGATGTCGGCGCCGTCCTGGGCGCCGGCGGCTACAGCGATCTCGACGAGGACACGGTCAAAACGATCTTGGCCGAAGCCGCTCGCCTCGCCGAAGGCCCGGTGGCCGAATCCTTCGCGTTCGCCGACCGCAATCCGCCCGTGTTCGACCCGGCCGAGCACAAAATCACCGTGCCCGACGAGTTGGTCAAGACGGTGGCCGCGCTCAAGGAGGCCGGCTGGTGGCGGCTGGGCATGGCCGAGGAGATCGGCGGCATGCCCGCCCCACCGCCGCTGGCGTGGGCGGTCAACGAAATGCTGATCTGCGCCAACCCTTCGGCGAATTTCTTTTGCCTGGGCCCGTTCATGTCTCAGGCGTTGTATCTGGAGGGCAACGAGCAGCAGCGGCGATGGGCCGCCGAAGGCGTGGAGCGGGGCTGGGCGGCCACCATGGTGCTCACCGAACCCGACGCGGGCTCCGACGTCGGCGCCGGGCGCGCCAAGGCCATCGAACAACCCGACGGCACTTGGCACATCGAGGGCGTCAAGCGGTTCATCTCCGGCGGCGACGTGGGTGACACCGCCGAGAACATCTTCCATCTGGTGCTGGCCCGCCCCGAGGGCGCCGGCCCGGGCACCAAGGGGCTCAGCCTGTTCTACGTGCCCAACTTCCTGTTCGACCCGGACACCTTCGAGCTCGGCCCGCGCAACGGCGTGTACGTCACCGGGGTGGAACACAAAATGGGCATCAAATCCTCCCCCACGTGCGAATTGACCTTCGGCGCAACGGATGTGCCCGCGGTCGGGTATCTGGTCGGCGACGTGCACCGGGGTATCGCGCAGATGTTCACCGTGATCGAGCAGGCGCGCATGACGATCGGCGTCAAAGCCGCCGGCACGCTGTCCACGGGTTACCTGAACGCGCTGGCCTTCGCCAAGGAGCGGGTGCAGGGTGCGGACATGACGCAGATGTCGGACAAGACCGCGCCGCGGGTCACCATCATTCACCATCCCGACGTGCGTCGCAGCCTGATGACGCAGAAGGCGTACGCGGAGGGCCTGCGCGCGCTCTACATGTATGCCGCCGCCCATCAGGATGACGCTGTGGCGCAACGTGTTTCGGGTGCCGATCACGAAATGGCGCACCGGATCGACGATCTGCTGTTGCCGATCGTCAAAGGCGTGAGCTCGGAACGGGCGTACGAGGTGCTGACCGAATCGCTGCAGACGCTCGGCGGTTCGGGCTTCCTGCAGGACTATCCGCTCGAGCAGTACATCCGCGATTCCAAGATCGATTCGCTGTACGAGGGCACCACCGCCATCCAGGCGCTCGACTTCTTCTTCCGCAAGATCGTGCGCGACCGGGGCCAGGCGCTGCAGTTCCTGACGGGACAGATCACGGCGACCATCGACAACGTCGACGAGGCGCTCAAGCCGGTCGCGCAGCTGGTGCAGACCGCGTACGACGACGTGACCGCGATGACCGGCGCGCTGACGGGCTACCTGATGTC
>NZ_LZKV01000179.1:0-6283 GCF_001672995.1 Mycobacterium sp. 1482292.6
GGCGAGGCGCCGACGCGATTGGTCAGGCTGAGCGGACGCGGCGTCCCCCACATCGCGATCCTGTGCTCGTCGGCGGTCGGATTCGGATGCGTGATCATGGCGCGGGTCGCGCCCAACACGGTGTTTTTGTTCCTGCTCAACTCGTCGGGCGCCATCATCTTGTTCGTCTACTGGCTGATCGCGTGCTCGCAGATCATCCTGCGCCGCCGCACACCCGCCGAGAAGCTGACGGTGAAAATGTGGTGCTACCCGGTGTTGTCGATTCTCACGCTGGCCGCAATCACCGTCGTGCTGGTGCAAATGGCGTTCGACCGCACGGCGCGCAGCCAGCTCTGGCTGAGCCTGCTGTCCTGGGCGGTGGTGATCGGCCTGTATTTCCTCGCCCGCTCCCGCGGCCGCATCCGGGTGTCTTCGGGGCAGTAGGTCTTTCTCGAAAGCGCTAGCACATGCGCTATCGAATTCCGGACTCACACAACGGCTGAGCTCGGGTCACCCCGCGTGCGCGCCGGTGTGGCTCCTCAGCAGACCGAGCCGCTGCAGATCGGTGACGTATTTGTCGATCAACGCCTCGGTCACGTGCGGCACGTCGTTGTCGTTGCCGATGCCCGCGGATTGCACTGCCGCACGGAACTTTTCGGCCGGCATACCGGTGCCCTGCGTCGGCTTACCGGGCTTCGCGTAGGCGCTCATCAGCGGCAGCAGCGAGTTCTTGCGCTGGTTGTCGGGCAGCGCCTGCATCGCCTCGGTGAAGCGGCCCAGCCACTGCTGATAATCGTCGATGCGCTCGATCTGGTGTCCGTCGGCGATGAGCCAGTCGACGAAGGTGTCCAGGGAGATGCCGTCGTCGTGGGTGTTGAGCACGTTGTAGGTGTGGTAGCCCTGCCGCGCGCTTGCGCCGAGGGTGGTGATGGCCGCCGCGGTGAAATCGGCGGGTAGCCCGTCGTAGTGGGCGCGCTGCGGGTTGCCGGCCGCGTCGAGCTGATAGAACGAACGCGGCGCGATCCCGGTGGCCACCACGCTCAGGATCAGCCGGGTGAACATGTCGGGCACGTTGAGCTGACCCGCGAAGTCGCTGTGCGCCAGGATCATGTCGGACCGGAACACCGCCACAGCAACGCCGCATAGGTCGTGGGCCTCCCGCAGCAGCACCTCGCCCGCCCATTTACTGGTGGCGTAACCGCTGGCATACGACTCGTCGAGGGACCGCGAAGGGCTCGCCGAGCGCACGTCGACGTCCTCCCCGATGAAGCTGCCGTCGGGCAGTGTGGTCACCGCCACGGTGGAGATGTAGTTGATCGGCTTGAGCCGCTTGGTGATCGCGAGCTTGATGATCTCGGCGGTGCCCACCACGTTGGGGCCGAACAGCTGGCTGTAGGGCAGCACGTGGTTGACCAGGGCGGCCGAATGCACGACGAGGTCGACCGTCTCGGCCAGTCGCTCGTAGGTGGGTGTGTCCAGGCCGAGGTTGGGCGCCCCCACGTCGCCGACGAGCACCCGCAGGTGCCGGTCGGCCAATCGCCGGAACCGCTCGGACAATTCGGTGTCCCCGCTGTCGATCGCGGCCTCGATGCGCTGACGTCCGGCGGTCGGGTCGGCGCCGCGGGCCAGGCAGATCACCGTGCCGCCGCCCGGGGCCAGGCGCTCGAGCCAGTCCAGGCACAAAAAACGCCCCAGGTAGCCGTTGGCTCCGGTGAGAAGTACGGTGTTGATCTCGCCCGTCGCAGCCGGGAGCCCGGGAGCGGCGGCCAGCGTGTCAGCGTCGATGAAGCCGTCCAGCGTCAGGTCCGCGGCGCGCGCCTGCGTGGCGCCGCGCCCGTGCACCGACGCGAACGTCGGCCGCGTCGACGCCGACGTGCGTTCGCCGTCAACGAAATTCGCGACAGTGGTCAGGTTCGCGGTGGGGCTGACGATGGTCTGCACCGGCACATCGATGTTGAATATCTCGGACAAGAGTGTGGCGAAGGAAAACGCGGACAGCGAATCACCGCCGAGCTCAATGAACTTCGCGTCGGCGCGTAGCGCGGTGTCGGCCGGCAGGCCCAGGGTGGCCGCGGCCGCCCGCCGGACCGTATCGATGGTGGGCAGCTCGCGGCTGGCGGCGCGCAGTTCGCCGAGTTGGTTGCCGTGGCTGGCCTCGATGTCGTCGTACATCGCGTCGAGGCGTTCGCCGTAGCGCGCCTTGAGGGCCGGGCGCAGCAGCTTGCCGACCCCGGACAGCAGCCCGTTGTCCCGGGTGAAACGTTGTGGCTCCAACAGAAAGTCGCGCGGGATCTCATACGGGTGCAGGTGGGCGTCCGCGGCGATCCGTTGCAGCGAGTCGGCGATCAGGGCATGGGCGTCCCCGTCGCCGATCGCGTCGGTGTTCGGCACGATCACCGCGAGCAGGAACGGCTGCTCGCTGCTGCCGTAGAGGAAAATCTGCCGGATGTACGGGCTCGTCGAGAAGGTGGCCTCCAGCTGGGAGACTGCGACGAACTCGCCCTGCGAGAGCTTGATCACGTTGTTGCTGCGATCCAGATACACCAGGTGGTCGGGTCCCAGCTCGGCCATGATGTCGCCGGTCTTGTAGAACCCCTCGTCGTCGAAGATCTTCGCCGACAGCTCCGGGTGTTTGAAGTAGCCGGGAATCACGTTGGCGGCCTTCAGGCGTAGCTCGCCGCGCGGATACGGCTTGTCGGTGGTCAGGTAGCCCAGCTCGGGGACGTCGACCAGCTTGTAGTCGGTCACCGGTGGGCGCCGGATCCGGCCGCTGCGCATGATGCCGCCGCCGGTCTCGGTGGCCCCGTAGCCGTCGGCCACCGGGATGTCGAGCAACGATTCCATGAACGCGTGCATCTGCTTGGACAGCGGGGCGCTGCCGCACATCGCCGAAATGACCCGCCCGCCGATGAAGTCTTGGCGCAGTTCGGCTTTCACCGCCTCGTCGAGCTGCTCGCCGGAAAGCTCACCGCCGGCGCGCTGGTCGAGCTCTTTGCGGTAACGCCGAAAGAACATGTCGCACACCCGCGGAACCAGGTTCAACGCCGTGGGCCGGACCAGGCCGATGTCGTCGAACAGGGTGGACATGTCACTCTTGGCGGCGAAGTAGCCGATGCCCCCGGAGGACAGCGTGGCGATCAGCCACTCCAACCCGTACACGTGCGACAGCGGCATGTACTGCAGGTGGATCGCCGGGATCAGCCTGCCGATGTCCACCGATGGACTGTGCGGTCGCTGCCAGGTCCGGGTCATCATGTCGGCGGTGTACATGGCGCCCTTCGGCGCGCCGGTGCTCCCCGAGGTGTAAATGAGTGTGGCCAAAGGGTTTTCGCCATCGGCGGGGACGAACGCCGGAGGTGGTGGGAGCCGGCGGCCCGCGTCGAGTTCAGTGGACAGCGACACCACCTCGGCGCGGTGCCCGGCGTCGCGCAACCGCGCGCGGGCGTGGTCGTAGTGGCCGCGCTGTTCGTCGTCCTCGCTGGTGTAGTCGAACACCACCAGACGCTCGAGGAAGGGCGCGTCGACGACGACGTCGACCGCGGTGCCCAGGGATTCGACGCTCACCGCGAGGATGCGGGGTTGCGTCTCGGCGACGATCGGGCCGAGCTGGGCCGCCGTGGAACTGGTCTGCAGCGGCACGAACACCGCGCCCAACCGAATGCACGCCAGGTAATGCACGACGTAGTCGATGCTGGTGAAACCCAGGACCGCGACGAAATCGCCCGGCGCGAAACCGCCGGCCAGGCCGGCCTGCCAAGCCGCGGCCAGCGCCGCGACCCGTTCCCCGAGCTCGCGGTAGGTGATGGTGTCGAATCCGGACAGCAGGGTGGTCGCCGCGCGGCCGGTCCCCGGATCGCGGACCACCTCGCAGCAGCGCTGCCCCAGCGCCGGCCGGTCGGCATAGCCGCGCAGATAGGTCTCGACGACCTCGGCCAGCCGCAATCCCGGGCGATGCGCGGCGTCGGTCACCCCCGGTGATGACGCGGCGGCCCGAAACTGCGGGTCGTTGGCGTACAGCTGCTCGACGCGTTCGGTCAGTCGCTGGTCGCGGCCCGGGTCGGTGACGGTCTCGGTCATCGGCGGCTTCCTCTCATCCCGGCGTCTGCCGCAGCCGTATACCCGTCCTGGCTGTGCCCAGTCAGTGCCATTGCCGTTCGATCGACTTGATCAGCGCGGTCAGCGTCGCGTTCACCGGCGCGGCAACGCCCACCCGGGCGCCCTGGCGTGGCACCGCGCCGTTGATGACGTCGATCTCGCTGACCCGGCGCGCCTCGTGGTCCAGCAGCGCCGACGGTTTGGCGTCGGGCATTTGCGCGCCGAAGGCGCGAACGTGTTCGACCGCGTCGGTGACGGCGACGGCGATGCCCGACGCCCGCGCGACGGTCCATGCCTCGGTGGCGGCCGCCTGGCTGACCGGCGCCATGTCGGGGTCGTCCATCACCTGCCCGACGGTCATGCCGGTGAGCGCGCACGGGGCGCTGTAGGCGGCGTTGCAGATCAGCTTCTCCCACTGCATGGCGGCGATGTCGGTGACCGCGGCCGCGTCGAATCCGGCCTCGGTCCAGGCCCGCGCGATAGTTTCGACGGTCGCGTGCGGCAGCGACGAGTACGCCCCGAACCGCATCGCCTTCATGGCGTTGTGGCGGACGTGGCCGGGGGCCACGGTCGCCGCGCCGAATCCGCTGGCGATGCCGACGGCGACCCGCTGGTCGCCGACGATGCCGGCCACAATCTCCGCCGAGCCCAGCCCGTTCTGGATGGTCAGCACCGGTGTGCCCGCACGCAGCATCGGAAGTGCTTGCTGCGCACCGGTTCTCACGTCGGCGGCCTTCACGGCGAGCACGATCAGATCCATCGCCTCGTCCGGCGCGGTGGTGCTGGCCCGCAGCGGCACCACCCGGTCGTAGCCGGGGCCGGTGACCCGCAGGCCGTGCCGGGCGATCCGATCGACGCTGGGCTGGTGGCGGTCGATGGCCAACACGTCGTTGCCCGCCGCGGCCAGTCTGGCCGCATAGATGGAACCCATGGCGCCGCAGCCGATTACCGCGATCTTCATCCGCACTCTCCGTCTCAGGTGGTCAGCTCGGCGATCAATTCGGCCACGCCGGTCTTCTGCTCGAGCCCGAACCCCGCGGCGTCGCTCGGCGAGATCCGGCCCGCCGTCAGCGCGCAGGCATCGGGGTAGCCGCCGAACGGCGCGAACACGCCGGGGTAGGCCTCGCAGCCGCCCAGGCCCAGCCCGGCGGCGATGTGCAGGTTGATCAGGTGACCGCCGTGCGGGAACGCGAAGGCGCGATCGAAGCCGTGGGCCGCCGCGATGTCGAGCATCCGGAGGTATTCGGTCAGTCCGTAGCTCAGTCCCGGATCCATTTGGAAGACATCGTGATCGGGCCGCATCCCGCCGTAGCGCACCAGATTGGTCACGTCCGGCACCGAGAAGAGGTTCTCGCCGGTGGCCACCGCGCCGTCGTAGGAGTCGGTCACCGCCCGGTTCAGCGCGTAATCCAGGGGATCGCCCGGTTCTTCGTACCAGCGCAGGCCGTAGGGGCCGAGCGCGGCCGCCCACCGGGTTGCCTCGTCGCGGTCGAACCGGCCGTTCGCGTCCACCGCGACCCGTCCGGCGTCGCCGACGATGTCGATGACGGCCTCGATGCGCGCCAGGTCCTCCTCCAGCGGGGCGCCGCCGATCTTCATCTTGACCGCGTCATAGCCCGCGTCGAGATACCCGCGCATTTCGCGGCGCAGCTGTTCGACACCGCCGTGGGCGTAGTAGTAGCCGCCGGCGGCGTACACCGGCACCGACGGCGCGGGCGTTCGTCCGGCGTGGCGGGCGATGGTCACGCAGGCCGGCTCGTCGCGCAGCTTGGCGTTCAGGTCCCAGCAGGCCAGTTCCAGCGCGGCCGCGGCCGCGGCCCGGTCCCCGTGACCGCCCGGCTTCTCGTCGGCGAGCGCACACGCCAGGACCGCGGCGGGATCCAGCCATCCGGACCCGTCCAGCAGCTCGTCGGGGGAGGCCGCCAGCACCCGCGGGATCATCCGGTCGCGCAGGATCCCGCCCTGGGCGAACCGCCCGATCGAGTCGAAGGCCACGCCCACCACCGGCCGCCCGTGGCGGACCGCATCGGTGATCACCGCGACCAGGGAGACCGTGTGGCGGGAGAAGTCGACCACCGCGTTGGCGGGGCCGCCGCGCCGACCGCTGTCCAGGCCGACGGACCGTTCGACGATCGCCGTGATCCGCATCACCTGGTCGTCAAGCAGCCCGCGGCAGTCGCATACCGCTATCCAACTCGGGGCGCCGGGC
>NZ_LZKV01000180.1:0-1083 GCF_001672995.1 Mycobacterium sp. 1482292.6
CCTCCGCCTTGATCGCCGCCGGGTCGACGATGTTGACGTCCTGGCCGTCGATGTTGTCGTAACGCACCACCGGCAGCAGGCGTTCATCTCGTCGGTCATGCAGGAGCTGCAGGCCACGGGCACGTTCACCAACATCGACAAGCTCAAGAACCTGATGGCGGTGGCGCGCAAGGACGTGGTGCTCTCGGCGGGGTGGAGCGAAGACATGATCCAGCGCCTGGGCGGGCTGGCCGGTGGCAACGTCGAGTTCCGGACGCTGCCGGTGGTGCGTTACGACAACATCGACGGCCAGGACGTCAACATCGTCGACCCGGCGGCGATCAAGGCGGAGGTGGCGGCGGCGATCGGGGCCGACACGACGACGACCGCGCCGAGCACCACCGCCGTGAAGCCGGATCCCACCACGGTCGTCGACGTGGTCAACGCCGGCAGCATGAGCGGTCTGGCCACCGAGGTATCCCGCGCGCTGAAAAAGAAGGGCTACACCCCGGGTCAGGTCCGCGACCGCGAATCCGGCGACCCGACCTCCACGACGGTCGAGTACGGCGCCGGCGCGCAAACCGATGCGCTGAACCTGGCCAACCTGCTCGGCGTGGACGCGCCGAAGCAGCCCAGCCCCAGGGTGCAGCCCGGACACATCCGCCTGACCGTGGACACCAATTTCACGATGCCCAGCCCCGACGAGACGCAGATGGACGACACCACGAGCACCAGCTCGAGCACCACGTCGACCAAGGCCAAGAGCTACTACTACAACGGCACGACCACGACCTACCCGACGCCCGATCAGGGCAAGCCGATCGATGGCGGCGGCGTGCCCTGCGTCAACTAGCCATCACGCTGCGCGGTGATCGCAAGCGCGGCGGAGCCGGGCGCGGCGGGTCGCCGCCATCAGGCTGCGCGGTGATCGCAAGCGCGGCGGAGCCGGGCGCGGCGGGTCGCCGCCATCAGGCTGCGCGGTGATCGCAAGCGCGGCGCAGCCGGGCGCGGCGGGTCGCCGCCATCAGGCAGCGCGGTGATCGCAAGCGCGGCGGAGCCGGGCGCGGCGGGTCGCCGCCATCACGCATGCGTGCCGCCATCGAT